>JBBRNS010000025.1:0-26547 GCA_038230175.1 Burkholderiales bacterium | reverse complement strand
CCATAGCATCCTGATCAACTCGTCCTTTTGCGCATGACTAAGTTGGCTGAGATCGGGCAGGTTTGGCATTACAACGCATTGTCGCTCACTATTTCATAGCGGACGATGGCCTGACTCATTGGGAGCTGAGTAGTTACGAATTTTAGGTCAAAACGGCCTCTAGCCCTCATAGAACGTGCGCAAGCAGCTATCCATTCAATAGCATTTCGGGACCATAAAACCGGGGTTTAGCGGCGTATGCGGGCTCTGAGAAATCCTGAAAAAAATTTCTCAATTTGCAAGGTCGTGAGCCTGCCAGTACCGGCTATCGACCCTAAGTTGTCTCGGCTATCGACCCATAGGCGACATACGACACTGGGAATTGCCTACCGCACAGCCGTCACTCAAGTGCCGGATTTCAATTTCAACTCTGCTGCGATAGCAGTCTTTCTTGATCTTGGACGACGGGGCCGACGGTATACCGAAGGTAGGTTATCTGTAAACGACTAATGTGCAATTTCTTCGGCTCATTCGCCTTAACCAATTAACAGCGGACCGCAATTTACAGTCATTTTCCGGCGATTACTAAACCGTCGCCAATAAAAATGGCTTACTCTTGCCGCCGTAGGCTTAAGTAAACCGATCTTGTTCAGCCCCAAAGCAGGGTTAACGCATTGACTACCTTTCGCAGTTCTTCCCGTTAGAGATACTAGTCAAAGCGCTGCGACGGTCGGCGATTAAACGATTTGCCTCACCCGCGTCGTAGTAGGTGTAAGCAAGGCCTGGTAACCAAAACAAAGCGGCGGCCACATTGGTACCTGTAGCCCCCTTTTTGGAGTCAATGTCGGCTTGCGCTTTGTCCAACTTCGCAATCTCGTCTTTCAACTCGGTACAAGAAAGCCTGTTGTCACCTGGTTGAACCACTTGAACTTTTGTTGATGTTGCGCATCCGCTAAGCAAAAGCAGTGCTGTGGCAGCAACCAAAACCAACTTCTTCGAACTTCCCATTAATCTATCTCCCTTAAAAAACCGTCGATTTAATACCCGCGATAGGACGGTCACAAATACGGGCAACGGATTGTAGATTACCCAATATCGATACCCACTTAGGGCAAGTTAACGTTTTTTCTAATTGACTCATGTCATTCCTGCACAGCCCGAATCGTCGTCCACCCAGTTCACTAGCATTGCGCGCCTTCAATAATTTGCAGTTCAACCAACAGGGGTTTCAAGCAAAACCACCGGCTGCAATCTGCCAATCAGAGCCGTTCGCCGACGAAGAAAGTTGAAAATTTGCCCGCCTGTTAGCCGCCATTGGCGACTGGCAGCAGCTGGCGCCGTTGCTGACAGACACGATCAAAACGCCGGCACCGCTTTTGGCATGAATAACCTGCGTCCAGAATCCACCGAGTGGCGACCTTACCTTTTCGGCGTCATTTCCTAAAATTTGCCTACGACCACTCTCACTATCGATGCAAAAGGCCTTGTTTCGTACGCATGCATTTTTGTACGTCTTCTGAAAACCTACGCGTGGCTCCACATACACCGTTACTCGCGGCCTAGCACCTCAGGGGCGCCGAATGGACAAACGGACAATCTTGGTTGACCTACCCAAGGCCTGTCGTCGGCCATATTCACCACCGACCTGCGCGAGGCGGAGCGGTCTCTGCCGAGCAGCAGGTCAGACTGCGGCATTGCCAACATCACCACTGGCACATGGCGTTAAATTTGAGGTAAAAATGGCCTATAGCCCTCATGGAACGTGCGCAAGCAGCTATTAATACAATAGCAAAATACCATCCAGAATCGACGCGAACTGGCGTTGGGTGCTGCTACCGAGCACCGCTGCGCGCACCTGGATGCACTAGAGAAATCCAAGTGTTGGCTATGGTGCAATCGCCGCAGTAGGCGCAGCCGCCGCAATGGGTGTGAGTGCCGCATCCGCCATACCCACCAGCAACGCACGCCCGTTGGGCAGTACCCGAAATTCGCCAAAGCGGGCTTGCTCCCACCGCTGCGCGTCGCCTTCTTTGAAGTACCAGGCGTCGCTCACCACCACCCAACTTCCATCTTTGGGCGTGAGCTCTAGCAGCTTTTCACCATCGGCCAGAGGTTGCCCGTCCGCATACAAGCGCTGCACCGTGGCCACGTTGCGGGCATCCAACTGCACCACCATGCGCGGGCGCTTGGCACCCATGCCTTCCCACAGCGGCACGCTCTGTGCATCCACCGTGGGGAAGCGCAGGCGCATGTAGTCACCTTCCATCAATGAGCGGGGGTCCACCGGCGCCAGTTCTAAGAAAAGCGGTGCGCCCTTGGCAATTAAATTCTCCTTTTGCCAAATGGCGCCGTTGGCCACCAGCAGGGTCAGCACTGCACCGCCCAGCAAGGTCCACGCGCTGGGTGCCATGGCGTGACTACGGTCGTGCGCCGCGCGGGCAACCCCGTCGCCACCATGGCCGCCATCGCGCGCGCCCACAAAACGGGTGCTCCCCCAAACCAAGGTGCCCAACAGCGCGGCGGCCACCACCAGCACGGTCGCCTTGTCAGCCAGAGACCACTGCAGTTGGTAATAGAAGCTGCCCACGATCCAAGCCGCCGCCACAGCTGCCGCAGCAGCTAGGCGCCAACGCTGGGTGGTGGCACACACCACCAAGGCCAGCAGCACGCCGCCCAGCAAAGGCATAAACCACGCCAAAGCTGCCAGCACCACTGCTACGGCCAAGGGCAAAAACTGGCGCAGGGCTGGCCAGGCCAAGGCACCTACGGCGGCCGCGGCAATTACCAGCAGGCTGGCGCCGGTCTGCACAGCATAGGTTTGCCAGGCGTGGGGGCCATGCCCAGTCATCCACCCCACCACATCGCCCACTGCGTTAGAGCCCCCCGCGCCCCCCACCAAAAAGGTGGCACCCGACAACCACACAAACCCCGCCAGCGTGCACAAGACCCACCCGCTGGCCACGGGCTCCACCAAGGCGGCCCAAGTGGCAGCCCGCTCTTGCAACCACAGGGCCAACAGCCACACCGCCAGCAAGCCATGCAGCACCACCAACAGGCTGCCGCGCCCGCGCCATAAGTCCGATTCCGGAACCATGGCAACCGCCAGCAAGCCTGCCGCCAGCGCACCCAGCAGCACCCGCAGCCACACTTTGGGAATGGCCGCAGCCAATGCCAGCACCACAGCCAACATCACCCACGAGCCAGCCACCGTGTCGAAGTCGCGGTACACGCCCATGGCCAGCGTGCCACCGCCCACCAGCAAGGCAGGCACGGCCAGTTGCTCAATAAACAAAGCCAGGTTTTTGGAACGCATAACCACCACCGCGCCGGCCAACACCAAGGCGCCCACGATGTAGGGGCCGCCGCTGCGCTGAATCAGGTCACCCAGCAACATGCCAACCACCATGAGCAAGGGCACCGCTGCAAACCACGCACCCAAGGCGGTGAGCAAGACCACCGGCCATGGGCGATCGGTCGCCTGCGCCGGTGCAGCACCTGCTGGCAACAGGCCCTGGGCGACTGCGGCTTGGACGGTGGCGGCAAAGTGTTGGTCAGCGCTGTGGGGTACAGGGTGTGCCAAAGGGTGTGCCATCGCGTGGGGGGTGTCGGGTGTTTGCGTGCTCATGCCGACTCCCCCTGCACCGTGTAGCGGCGCGATAGTTTCAAAATGGTGCTGACCGATGCACCCAACAGCCCCGCCGCAAACAGCCCCAGCAACAACAGGCGCCCAATCCAGTCGCCGTGGTCGTCGAACGTGAAGAGCCAACGCACCACTCCGCCGACCAGCAAGGCATTAAGGCCCAGCGCCAACGCGCTCAAGGCAAAAATATCAAAGGCGCGGCGGCTGCACAAGGCAAACGCACAGCCCGCCAGAACAACCAGACCCAAGCCGTATTGCGGCCCCACCGGTTTAGAAAACAAGCCCCCCATGGCGGTGAGCGTGAAGGCCACCACGGCCAAGGTCGCCGCCGTGCGAAAGCCCCAGACGCCCGCCCCGCTCCAGCGCTGCAAACCCTGGCTTAAGCCACCCACCACAGCGAGTGCCGCCGCCCAGGCTATCAAGTGCACGTTGAGCTGGTCGGGCTCCACGTGCCAGCGGTGGCCGGTGTGGGTCTGCGTCCACAGCGCAATGGCGGTCATCACCACCAAGGCCCAAGGCGCCCACAGCACATCCGACCGTGCGCCCAGGCACAGCGGCAGTGCCAATACACCCCACAGGGCAAACAGTTGCCAGGGGTCGGCGCCCGTCTGGTAGGTTTGGCCAAAGAAAGCAAACAAGGCGCCGATGCCCAGCAGCGCCAGCAGGCCCAAAGGTGCACGGGCCGCTGGGCGCAGCGCGGCACCCGCGCCGGCGGCCAATACCAAAGCTTGCAGCAGGCCAAAACGCCCGAACCGGCCCAGCGTTTCCCAATTGGCGGCGATCCACATCACCACGCCCAGCCCACCCAAGGCGGCGGCCAGCACCGCCACACCGCGCGGCAGCCATGGCCCTACGGTGGCGGGCTGCTTGGCAAGGCTAGACAACTGCAGCAGTTGGGCGGTTTGCGCCGTGGTGAGCCGGTGCTGCGCGGCCAGCTCATACAGGTTTTGTCGTGTGTTCATGCAATCTCCAAAGGGGCGGCCCAAGCATTCAATGGGCCGATTGTGAATCAGCCTTCACGCAGCATCACCACCGGCTGGGTGCTGAGCCCTGCACGGCGCAACCACGCAAACACCGAGTCCACCGTCACCGTCTCAATGCGGTCTGAAAAGCGCTTGGCGTTGGGGTGGTCGTCAAAGGCCACGTTGGCCTTGGCAATGCGCGCGCCCAGGCGGGTTAAGGGGCCGATATTGAGCACGCTGGGCTGGTAGTCATGGGTGTAGAGCCACGACTGGGCCTGTGCCCTGGTCATTTGCAGCCCAGTACCCCCAGAGGTCAGCGCCATGGCCAGGGTTTCAATGGCCCACTGGTTGGACTGCTGGTATTGCAATCCCCACACATAGCTGACCATGCTGTAGGGCTTGTGGTGCAGCTGGACGGCGCGAACAGGGTCTTGCAGCACAGCCAGCAACTGCTGCTGCACCTGCGGGGTGGGCACCACCCAGGCGGCTTCAAAGCGCCACAGGTCGTCCAGAAAAAACTCCCCCAAACCCTGGCGGTACAGGGCCGACTCTGCCGTGCCGCACTGGTTGAGCTTGTGCAGCACCCGCCACACGCTGCCGCCCTGCCCGTCGCTTTGGCGGTAGGCAAAACCCAAGTGGGAGTAACGCAGGCCGTACTGGCTCAAATTCTGCCCAGCGCGGGCCAGCACCACCACGTTGGCGCCGCTTTGGTTCAGCGCCACCATGGTCTGCTCGGCCAAGGCTAAAGCACGGGTGACGGTTTCGATTTTGAGTGGCTGCGGCGCATCACAACTGCGCCCTGCCCATGCGGGCATCGACAGCGCCAGCGACACCACAAAGCCCCACCCAGCGGCTCTGCGAACGGCCCTGACCAGAGAGGTGGCCCGTGTGAGTGCCGTGCTCACGGTGTGACCCGTTCGTTGTGCATCAGTGCCCGACCCAGTGCACTGGGGATAAAGGCAATCACCTCGCCCGCGACCGAGAGCAGTGTGCCTGCTGCAATGGCGCTCACTGTGACCAGCGTGCCCACCGCCAATGACGCACCCGACATACCCTTGCCCACAACCTCGACACTCACCACCGCCCCGTCCGAGACACGCTTAAGCACATAGACCGTGCCGCTGGCAGTCAGCGCAACCACCTGCACCACCAGCACCGCACCGGCTGTCGACAAGGCCAGCGGCACCGCCACCACGGCCGAGGCACCCACGCTGGCCGCCCCCACGACCGACGCCAGCGGCATCGTAGACAGCGCGCTCAGCGCCGAAGCCTCGCTCTGGGATTTGGCATCAAATGAGGCTGTAGCCCCCGTTACCATTGCGCAAGCAGCTATTAATACAGTAGCAATTTTTGATTTCATCGATTCTCTCCGGTAAATGTTTATGGTTTATTGCTGGCCTGCGCCCTGGGACAAGCGGCCTTCCATGCGGGCCTGCTCCAAGTCGGCCTCGTAGCGGTCGCGCAGGGTTTTGGCCAAGGTAAAGGTGCCGGTGATGAGGTAGAGCCAACTCACCCCCAAAAAGGCGCGGTAGGCGCTGTTGACCTCCATCCGCGTCAAGCCCCAGCCGGTGAGCGCCATCGCCAAGATGAATGCCCCCCAGACCACATACTTGAACATCGGCGTGTCTGGCAATCGGTCGTGTGCACGGGCTTTCTCGTTGTCGCGCACAAATTTGGCCAAGACAAAGGCGGCAGACAAACAGAAGAAGTAGCCCATCACCATAAAGGCGCGGTCCAGATCGGTACCCGGCAAATAGGCCAGCCCCACGCCACACAGAAATACCGCCAGGCCGAAGGACACCCAAACCTGCAGGGTCCAGGCAGTGGAGTCGCGGTGAATCAGAAGATTTTTTGGGGGGTGCATTTTGAGCGCCTTTCAAGGCAAGTGGTTGATGGGCTCCACTGTAGGTTTCCAATGCATAAAAGGTATTCAAAAAATACTCTAGTTATCGATATTTAGACCAATAGTATTAAATTTTGATACCTAATTACAAAACTAAAATGTGCAATACCTAGCGCCGCCCATGCCCAACCCTACTCACCACACCGCAGCGCCACTGGGTTTTCGCAACGATTTGGTTCGCTGGCGGCAGTTGGTTAGTGCGCCCTGGCTGGCTGCACTGCTCGCGCAAGGCGCGGTTGCCGCAGCCCCCACTGGGGCATGGCGGCTACTGGAGGTCGGCTGCGACGGCTTCGACGCATATGTCTGCGGCCATATTCCGGGTGCCTCGTATATGGACACCGCAGAACTGGAGCAAGAGCCGCTGTGGAACAAGGTGCCCGACGCCACGCTATTACAGCGCTTACTTGGCCACGGTATTCGCAACGACACCACCGTCATCGTGTATGCCCGCTGTGCGGTGGTGGCCGCACGGGCCGCCCATTTGATGCTGTATGCCGGAGTGCGCGACGTGCGCCTGCTAGACGGTGGCTTTGGCGCGTGGTGTTTGGCCGAATTGCCGCTGTCGTCTAAACCGCCCTGCCTACCCGAAGCTGCAACCGAATTTGGTGTGCCGTTCCCCGCCCACCCAGAGTACCTGGCCAATACGTCGCAAGCCAGGCAATTGCTACTGCAGCCCAACGCCGCATTGGTCAGTATTCGCACCTGGAACGAATACATGGGCAAAACATCGGGCTACAGCTACATTGCGGCGGTCGGCGATATTGCGGGAGCCCGCTGGGGCCACGCTGGTAAGGGCAACGACGTCAACAGCATGAGCGATTTTCAACACGCCGACGGCACCATGCGCAGCGCGCACGACATTACGCAAGTGTGGAGCGATGCCGGCATCTACCGCGACCAGCATGTAGCGTTTTATTGCGGCACCGGTTGGCGCGCGTCGCTGGCGTTCTTTTATGCCTGGCTGATGGGCTGGGAGCACATCAGTGTGTATGACGGTGGTTGGTATGAATGGGGCTTGGACCCCGCCAACCCGGTCATTTGCCGGACCTGACGGCGCCGCTACCCCGGCCCCCAGCACAGATGGGCTGGCTAGGTAATCTTAAAAACGGTTCGTACAGTTTTTGAGCCCGCCTTCTGCTCATACGCCGCCCACTGCTTGATGCCCTTGACCAACACTTGGTTGCTCACATCTTTCACCGCTTTCTTGGCTTTGAGCTGGGCGGTGAGCCAGTCCTGAATATGGGCGTAATGTGCACCTTCAGGCCCGACGGGGATGAGCATTTCTTTGCCCGCGATGGTGCCGCTTGCGTTGACGTTGATGAGGGTTGCGGGCATAACTTGTAGGACTCGGATTGGCGACTTCGCCTTTGCCGCCCATCTTAGCCCGAACAACAATATTATCTAAAAAGTGAATCCAATCCAGCACTTAGTACGTAGTAGGTGGTGAGGCGGCTCCGCAATGCAGACAAGCCACGCCACACCCGTTTTCCACAAACTATCCAGAAAGCAACCATGAATAGATTTCGAACCAAACTTATCTTATGCGCTGCGGGCTTATTCAGCGGAGTCGCAATGGCCGATACGGGAAAGTTGCTCTTAACCGGTGGTGTGAGCTCGATCGACGGCGCGGCGGGCGGCGGTTTGACGCCCTGGGCGGTGATCGGGACCAACGCAACTGACGGCGAAGTGGGCTTTTCCGCTAACCTGACCCGGGCCACCACCCAAGATTACGCCCTCAATACTTTTGGCGCGGCCATGGGCTTTAAGGACCGATTTGAGGTGTCGCTCACGCGCCAAGACTTTGACGCGTCGCCAGCGCTGGCACTGAACGGCATTGCGGCCTTCGGTGTGCAACCAGGGCAGCACATCAAGATGGATGTGGTGGGCTTGAAGGTAAAAGTTGCAGGAGATGCCGTTCTCAATAGCGACACCTGGATGCCCCAGGTGGCTGTGGGCCTTGAGCAAAAGACGGTGGACCCGGGCTCAATTTCCAGTGTTTTCACCTTCTTGGGCACAAAAACCAGTGGTACCGATTTGTATGTCAGCGCAACCAAGTTGTTTCTGGCGCAAAGCCTGCTTGTCAACGGAACCTTGCGATACACCAACGCGAATCAAAACGGCCTGCTGGGCTTTGGCTCTAACGGCCCCGGCAAAAACGAAGCCAGCGTGGTGCCCGAAGTGTCTGTCGCCTACCTCTTGAGCAAAAACTGGGCTGTGGGTGCTGAATACCGGGTCAAACCCAACAACCTCGAAGCGCTGGGGCGATCGGCCGGCTTGGGTGATGCGCTGGCCGAGGACGATTGGCAAGATGTCTTTGTGGCATGGGCACCCAACAAAAATGTGTCGGTGACTGCGGCCTATGTAGACCTGGGCCGCGTGGTGCCCGGTGTCACCAACAACCGCAAGCAAACGGGCTATTACCTGTCTGCGCAATTGGCGTTTTAAAGCAAGGCCTGCCGAACTGCTTCGCCTTGCATTCGATTGAATCAATTACCCCCCAAAGGATTCCCTATGAAAAAAATACTGATCGCCATTGCGTTGGCTTCTTGCGGCGTGGTCGCCATGCCCGTATTGGCCCAAAGCGCCATGACCAGCCCAGCCATGGCCAGCCCCGTCAAAAGCGACCAGCTGTACCAGGCGCTGGGGCAAAAAGCCGGATTGCAATCTTTGATGGATATCTTTGTAGCGGGCTTGGTGGCCGACCCGCGCACAGCGGCGCACTTTAAGAACGCCAACCAAAAAAATCTAAAGACCCAGTTGGTAGACCAGTTTTGCATGATCAGCGGCGGACCGTGCGCCTACAAAGGGGCAGACATGAAGACAGCCCACGAAGACATGCACATCAGCAAGTCAGATTTTCATGCATTGGTTGAGATACTTCAGGCCGCCATGGACAGCCGCAGCATCCCATTTGCGGACCAGAACAAACTACTGGCGCTGCTGGCCCCCATGCACCGTGATGTGATTGCAGAAAAGTAGGCCGCGTATGTCCCACTCCACTGAGAAACTTATGAAACACACCCAATTTAGCGGAGCAAAGTTTGTCCTGATGGCAGCATGGCTCGCAGCCAATGCCAGCCACGCCGGATCATTGGACGTGCTGACCTTGGACCGCGATGGCAAGCCCACTGCCGATGCCGTGGTGTCCATCTATCCCAGCGGCAAAGGCGAACCCAAAACGCCGTTACCAACCACCGCCGTCGTGTCGCAAGAAAAACAGAAGTTTGTGCCCCGGGTCACGGTGGTGGCTGTGGGTGCCAAAGTGCGCTTCACCAACGCCGACTCGTGGAATCACCATGTTCGCCTTGGTGTGCCCGGTGCTGCGCTTGGTGATATTGACGGGCAATCGATTTTGTTAGAAGGCAAAACCGACGGAAAACCAGCCAACTCCGCAGTGCTCACTTTCGAGAAGCCTGGCGCACACGGCGCTGCGATGTTGGGCTGCTATTTGCACAGCAATATGCGCGGTACCGTTTTTGTGGCTGACACGCCGTGGGCAGCAAAATCGGGGCCCGACGGCATCGCCCATTTTGCAGATGTTCCCGAAGGCCCGGCCTCGGTGAAAGTCTGGCACCAAGGCCTGCTGGTTGAAAAGGCCCCGACGCCTGCCAACATCGGCATTGCGCCGGCCGTCTTGGAGATCCAATTGAATGTCGTCTCTCGCGGCCGTCGCCTGTAGGTTAGCCTTAAGCGATTTCGGGCATCACAGCAACCTTCAAGTTGCCCTGCAATCGCTTGATTCGTTAGCGCTTGTCGCAGTCTTGGGTCTTTGCTGATAAGGAAGCCAGATAGGCAACCACATCCTCACGGTCTTGTGGCAAATCCAGCCGGTAGTTCATACCTTGCCCGGGCACCACATCCTCCGGGTTGGTTAACCAAGCCTTAAGCTTCGGGCGGTCCCACACATGCTTGGCCGCAGCCATGGCCTCGGTATAAAAATACCCCGAGGCCGTGCCTGCATGTCGGCCCAGCACGGTACGCAGCGCCGGGCCGACGCGGTTCTCATCCAAGCTGTGGCAGGCCACGCACCGGGATTCGAACAACGCCTGACCCCGCTCCAGCGACTGGGCAGCCGCTGGTAAAGCGTGGCAAGCCAATACGGCAGAAACCGTGATCCAGGCGCGGGGCAACATTACGCGCCGAACGACAGTGCGCCCACGGGCAGTGGACGCCCCAGTGCATTATTCAAAAGCGTGTAGTGCATGGTCTCGTCTGCCGCCAGGCGGGCCGCAACTTTGGCCAAGTCTTTGCTCCCAAACGCAGGAATAACGCCCAGGTAAGCATTGATGGCTCCTAGCTCCAAGCGCGCTGCTAGGTCCAGGACATCGGTTTGGTTATGCAGTGTGTCGGCTTTCAGTGCCTTGGCGTACTCCTCGAGCTTCTTTTCGATGACCGGTGTACCGCCCATCTTCTGGATGGTGGCGATCAACGCGTCACGGTGGGCCTTGTGGTCTGCTTGGAAGCGCACGGCCACTCCCAACACGTCTGCTTTCAGCAAACCGCTGGTTGCGCCTAATTGGTAGGCGTTGATCGCTTCGTGCTCCAAACCCAGAGCCACGTTCAGAATGCCGACATCTTTTGCGGAGTCGCCCACATGGGCTGCGGCCATTGCGTCTTGCCCAGCCAACATGGCGACGGCAACCGCAGACAGGGTGCCAGTGCGGCCCATAAAGGCGCGGCGCGAAGCCACAGAAGCATTGCCAGAGAGCGTTTGAATCAAATTGGACATGGTTTTCTCCTAAGGGGTAATCAGTATGTTGGGCCAAAAATGCAGCCCCACCCTCTCAATACGCATACGCCACCTGATTGGATTCACCTTTTTTAAAAATAAAAAGCTGAACAACTCTGCATCCAGTTGGACGAAGGCTGCGTATTCAGTCAAAGCGTCTCGTTACAAGGAATATCTTTCAAGTATGCTTTCCTGCACCCGCCCCTATGAAATAGGCGCAAGTAGCTCCTTTTTTGTAGTCAACCAACATGAGGCAAATGCATGACGCACAGCACAGTTACCCCTTCCACAGACGTAGGAATGAACACCGACAACCGAGATACGTTGCTCATCATGCTGTTAGACCGCATTGCCCGCCAAGACGAAGCCGCGCTCAAGGAACTGTACGAACAATGCGCCGGCAAGTTATATGGTTTGGCTCTGCGCGTGGTTGTTCAACGTGAATTGGCAGAGGACGTGCTGCAAGAGGCCTTTTTGACGATTTGGCGTTCGGCCGTGGACTACCGCGCGTCTTTGAGCCCCCCATTGGCTTGGTTGGGATTGGTCGTTCGCAGTCGTGGCCTGGACCTGCTGCGCCGACGGGCTTCTGAGCGCGCGCACCTCACCCAGGACTTAGACGAAAACTTGGCAGACACCTTGGAAGGCGATGCGCCCAATCCCATGGATACCGCCCAAGCCAGCGAACAAGCCTGGGCACTGCACCAATGTATGGGTCGCCTTGAAAGCAAGCAGCGCGAAGTAGTGAGCCTGGCGTATGTGCGCGATATGAGCCATAGCGAACTCGCAGAACAATTGCGCCTGCCTCTGGGGACTGTCAAAACCTGGATTCGCCGTGGGCTGGATCAACTGCGGCTGTGTATGGCGCAATTTGCCTAAGGAGCACCGTATGAATTTGATGCAACACCCCGAGCTATTGGAACGCTTGGCCACCGGCTACGCACTGGGAACACTGCGTGGTGGCGCGCGCCGTCGCTTTGAGGCCATGGCCCGAGAGCATGCACCGGTGCGCGCCGCGGCGCTGATCTGGCAAAGCCGCCTGTCCAGCTTGAATGAATTGCAGGCCCAGGTCGCGCCCCCAGCGGCCGTATGGACACGCATAGACAACCTGGTTCAGGGCGGGAAAGAACAGGCTGCCATGCAAGCGGCGCGCGCAGCCAATGCGTCAGCCTCGGCAACCCCTGAGATGGGCATCTCCGCGTGGCTGCGCAGTTTGGCGCTGTGGCGCGGCGTCAGCGCAGCCGGCGCGGTGGCGACAGTTGCCGCAGTCGTCGTTGCTGGCGGCATGCGCCAAGAGTTGGGCACTGAAATTTCGCGCTTGCAAACGCAGCTTCAGGCCACGCCACAGATCGAATACGTCGCGGTTCTGGCCGACGACAAAGCTGCGGCATCCATGCTGGTGACGTTTGACCCAAAGGCTAAAAAGCTGACGCTGCAGCGTGTGGGTGGCTACCAAGAAGCGGGCGACCGATCGCTCCAATTGTGGGCAATCCCCCCAGGTGGCGGGCCTAAGAGTTTGGGCGTTCTGGGTAGCGACAAACTCTTGCGACTGACCGCGTTTGAGAAAGATGTGCAAGCGGTGCCAACCCTGGCCATCAGCCTAGAGCCCAAAGGCGGCGTGCCCAGCGCAACCGGGCCTACAGGGCCTGTGCTGTTCAAGGGCGCGCTTATTCAGAAGATGCTTTAGCGCACCCAAAGGACTATTCCATGCGGCTGATGATTAACACGTTGTCCTTGTCTCTTCTACTGGGAGTCGTGCCAGTACACGCGCACGAATTTTGGTTTACCCCGGTAAAAAATCCGGTTCCGCTCCATAGCAGCGTCGATTTGGCGTTGGAAGTTGGCCAGTATTTTGAAGGCGATTTGGTCGGCTTTTCTGCGCCGGCAGCGACGGCTTTTGGGCACTACACCAATGCGGGACGCGAGGACCTGTTGCCTCGGCTGCCCAAGGACACACCGGTGGGTAGCCTACAACTTCCCCTGACCAGACCGGGCACGCACCTGCTCACCTATGACAGCCAAGCGCGCACCATCGAACTCCCTGCAGAAAAGTTCCATGCCTACTTGCACGATGAGGGGCTCGATTTCATCAAGGTGCTGCGTGATGCTACTGGCACGGCCGCCAAACCCGGGCGCGAGCGCTATCGCCGCAATGTCAAGACACTGGTTCAAGTGGGCCCAAGGGCCCTCACCAACACTGCACAAGATACGACTTATGCAGTGCGCACTGGCCAGCGGCTTGAGTTGGTACCACTGAACAACCCGCTGACGATGAAGCCAGGGGATGCGCTTGGCATCCAAGTGCTATTTGACGGCCAGCCCTTAGCGGGCGCTTTGCTTAAGGCGTGGCACAAACGCACGGGGCAGACCCTGCTCATTCGCAGCACCACCTCAAGCGACGGCAAGGTGACTTTTAACCTGCCCTATCGCGGCGCCTGGATGGTGAGCGTGGTGCATATGCTTCCGGCAACCGATGTGCAAGACATTGACTGGGATAGCTGGTGGGGAAATTTAAGTTTTTCCCTTCCATAAGCGATTTATGCGTTCAGACAAAATTTAATTGCATGGCGTTGAATCTGATTTGAAAAGCGTTGCGTATTCAAAGAGTGAGCAGCTGGAAACCACCGGCAGCTAACGAATTGACATTCAACCCTGTTCCTAATTGGAGTTAACCATGCGCTTTAAACAACTTACCGTTTGCACCCTAGCCCTAACTGCCGTTTGCGCCGCTATACCAAGCTTGGCATCCAGCCACCGCGAAGCGCCGTTTATCACCACCAGCCCCAAAGTGGATGGCTCCGACTTCTACATGTTTCGCAGCTACGAAACGAATCGCGCAGACTACGTAACGCTGATTGCCAATTACGTGCCTTTGCAAGCGCCCTACGGTGGCCCAAACTATTTTGCTTTGGACCAAAACGCGCTGTATGAAATCCATATCGACAACAACGGCGACGCCAAGGAAGACATCACATTTCAGTTTCGCTTTAAGAACAAACTCAATGACGTCAAGTTGCCCATTGGCGGCGCAAACGTCTCAATCCCACTGATCCAAAAGGGTGCAGTAAGCACGTTGACCGATCCCAACCTGAACGTTAATGAAACCTACACGGTCAACGTGGTGCGTGGTGATCGGCGTGGTGGAACATCACAAGCGGTAACAAAGGTCAGTGGCGGTAGTGCGACGTTTGAGAAACCCGTCGATTACATTGGCGTAAAAACTCTGGGCAACAAGGCCGCCTACGAGGCCTACGCTGGTCTGCACATTCACACGGTCAACATCCCTGGCTGCGCAGTGCCAGGAAAAGTATTTGTCGGCCAACGCCAAGAAGGCTTTGCCGTCAATCTCGGCCCCATCTTTGACTTGGTCAACGCTACCGCTGCGCAAATTACCGATAACTCGTTGAAGAACGCATTTGCCGCCAATTCGATTCAAAACTCGAATGTGACGTCGATGGCCATCGAAGTGCCCGTCTCCTGCCTGACCGCTGGCGGCGACCCGGTCATTGGTGGTTGGACTACGGCTAGCCTGCGCCAAGGTCGCTTGCTCAACGGCGCTCCTGCGTCTGGCTATCAAACCAGCGAGAAGGTCGGTGGCGCCTGGACCCAAGTATCACGTCTGGGCAACCCACTGGTGAACGAAGTGGTCATTGGCCTGAAGGACAAGGATAAGTTCAACGCATCCAAACCCGCAAAAGATGGTGAAAACTTCCTGACCTATGTCACCAATCCGACGCTGCCTGCATTGTTGGGTCTGGTCTTGGCCGGTGACTCCGCAGCTTTGGCACCCACGAATCTGCCACGCGCTGACTTAGCCACCGTGTTCTTAACCGGCATCCCTGGTGTCAACCGACCACAGAATCCCAACCAAACGCCATCTGAAATGCTGCGTTTGAATACGGCGATTGCGGCGGTGCCGGAGTCTGGGCAAAATCGTCTGGGTGTCGCCGGGGAAATCTTGCGGGTCGGTGGCGCAGCTAATCTGTCGCAGGCCACAGACCTGGCAGGCTTCCCCAATGGTCGTCGTCCTAAAGATGACGTAGTAGACATCGCACTGGTCGCTATGTTGGGCGGTTTGTGTGTCATCAACGGCGACAACAATGCACTGGGTTTCAACACCGTACCCGGCATCCCAAGCCTGACCTCAGCATGCAAGGCCTCGAGCGTTCCATTGGGTGCAACGTCTGCAGCGGTGCACGATGGTGTTGACCAGGCAGTAGTGCCCTTCTTGAGCACCTTCCCCTACCTGAACACACCCAACTCTGGCTCCAACTAAGCAAGACATTTTCAAGGACTAATCATGAAATTTCTTACTTATAAAACGGTTGTAGCCAGTGTGCTTGGTGTCGTGGCCCTCGTCGGCTGCGGCGGCGGCAGTAGTTCTAGCGGCCAGGTCCCGACTTCAGCCGCTGAAATATCTGTCCCAGCTTCTGGGGTCGTGACCTACATCACTGAGGTGCAGGCGGCAACCAGTGAGTCTACAGAGCCCAAAGACGTCAGCACGGTCAATTTGGCAACCGACGACACGGCTGAGCCCGACGCTGTCTAAGACCTACTAATAGCCTCTCTAGGGCTTTGCCGCAGGTACCGCGCGACGCTCGTCACGCTCGACCGCACCATCGACCAGTTCGATGGTGCGGTCACAGCGTTGGGCCAGGCGCGGGTCGTGGGTGACCACTAGAAACGAGGTCCCCAAGTCCGCATGCATGCGTCGCATCAAAGCGAATACCTCGTCAGAACTGGCGCTGTCGAGATTGCCGGTAGGCTCGTCAGCCAGTACTAAAGGCGGCTGCATGACCAGTGCCCGGGCAATGGCCACACGCTGCTGCATACCACCCGATAGTTCACCCGGGCGTTTGCCCATGGCGTCCGCCAATCCCATGGCGGCCAGCACCTCTTGTGCGTGCGCACGCTGCGCCGCACTCACCGTACCGTCGCGCATAAGAGCCGGCATGGTCACGTTTTCCAGGGCGGTGAATGCTGGCAGCAAATGGTGGAACTGAAACACAAAACCCAATGCGCAGCGGCGCTGCAGAGTGAGTGCAGCGTCGTCAAGGCTAGCCACTTCGGTGCCCTGTAGGCGGTAGCTGCCCTCGGTCATAGGTTCTAACAGGCCAATGATGTTGAGTAAGGTGCTTTTTCCCGAGCCAGAAGGGCCGATCAGCGCCACAAATTCGCCCACACCCAGCGACAGACTGATGCCATGCAACACCTCGGCCTCGTTCGGGCGGCCCACGTTGTAACGCTTGCGCACCCCTTCCATTGCGATAAGTGGGGTGCCGGTGGAGGGGGTTGTCATGGCGGCCATCAAATTCGAATGGCCTGAGCCGGGTCTAGCGCAGCAGCGCGTCGCGCGGGCGCCACCGCAGCCAGCACGCCGCAGACGGTGGCGATGGCGGCAATCGACATGGCCAACGAAGGAGAAAGAGATATTGCAAACAGCGGCAAGCCGTCGGAGCCGCGCACAAAGTGGGTGAATACCGCTATCAGGCCCACCGCCAAGACTACGCCTAGGGCCGAGCCCAGCGCACCCACCATGGCGCCTTGCAGCAGGAAAACGCGCATGATCTGGCCCTGGGTAGCCCCCATGGCCCGCAATATGCCGATCTCTCGGCGCTTTTGCACGACCGACACCACCAGCACGCTGGCAATACCCAAGACCACTACCACCATCACCACACCCCGGATCACACTGGTGCTGACCGATTGGGCGTTCAGGGCGGATACGAGCTGGGCATTGGCCTGCTGCCAGCCTTCGACCTTGTACGGGAAGCGCTGCGCCAGTTCGGTCGACAGGGTTGACGCCGCCCATACATCGGTCAGCGTCAAGTCAAGATTCGTGGCCCCCCCGGGCAGCCCCACCAAGCTCTGCGCCGCACGCAGCGGAACAATCACGGTGCGACGGTTCAGCTCGCGCACGCCCAAGTCCACCAGGGCGGTTACCCGCACGGCGTCCACCACACTGCTCTTGGCGTTGGCGCCGCCCACAATGAGGTTCACCCGGTCGCCTACGCGTACACCCAGGTCACTGGCCAGGTCACGCCCCAAGATGGCCTCGCCGGGGCCAAGCCGGGCCACACCATCGACCACCTTGCGGCGCAGGCCCACGATGCGGTCATACCGGTCCAAATCAACACCCATGATTGCAATGGCTTTGGATGCCTCACCACGCTGTGCCAGCCCCGCGCCCGACACCATGGGTGACACCGCAGCCACTGCGGGCATCGCCTCCAGCACCGGCACCAACGCCTGCCAATTCACAATGGCGCGCGGCCGCTGGGTGCGCGGTTGCACCTGCTGCAGCGTGGCTCCCTCGGATGGATTCTGGTTGGTGGTGAAGGCCGCATCCTCTGGCGCAGAGATCGTGATGTGGGCCTGTGCACCCAAGGTCTTTTCTAAGGTGTTGCGCTGCAAGCCGCTGATCAGCGCTGAGATATACGCCACCACCGCCACGCCAGCCGCCACGCCGACGATGATCAGCACCGTCTGCATGCGCCCTTCGCGCAGAAAACGCATCGCCACCTGTGCCTCAAAACCGATCCAGTGCCGCATGGATTTTTTCTCAGCGCCCCATGGCGTTGCCCATCACTGCCCCGGCGTCATCGCCAGCGCGTTTGGCGCTCGCTACACCGGCACCGGTGTCGGCCTTGACCCGCTTGCCGGCGGCCGGCGCTGGGGCCAGTAGCACCACGTCTCCGGCTGCCAAGCCTTCTAGCACTTCTACCGCGTCTAGCGTACGCAGCCCCAATCGAACTGAACGTGCCACCACGCGGCCGTCTTGCGCCAGCCGTACAGTAGCCGTTTTGCCGTCACTATTGGTGCTATCGGCGCCGAGGGCTTGTGCTGGCACGACCAAAGCGTGGTCACGCTGGCCGGTGACCAATTGGACGGAAAGCGTCATGTCCTCGCGCAAAAAACTTGGGGTCGCATTGGGTAACACCAGTTTGACTTCGACTGCGCCACGCTGCGCGTCCACCACCGGCGCGATCGACAGCACCTTGGCGCCAAAGGGCTGTTGTGCAAATGCATCCGCACGTACAGTGGCCATTTGGCCTACCTGCACCTGGGCCATATACCGCTCATCCACCTGGCCAAGCAGTTGCACCGGGCTGTCCAACGCCAAGGTCAGCAGCGCACGCCCTGGCTGCACAATCTGGCCCGGCTCCACGCTGCGCAGCAGCACCCGGGCATCGGCGGGGGCGGTGATGGTTGTTTGCTCCAGGCGCGCCTGCGCCACCGCCAGCGCCGCCTGGGCCTGCACCACCTGTGCCCGTGCGCCTACCAAATCGGCGCCCTGCTCTCCATTGGCCTGCCGTAGGGCCAGGGCCGCGTCACGCTGCGCTGATGCGACCGCTGCGGCGCGCTGCACCTCGTCCAAACGGGCACCACTTAAAAAACCACGGGCCACCAATTCTTGGGTTCGTACAAGGTCCTTTTGAGCGGCAAATAGCACCGACTCAGCCTGCGCCACATTGGCCTGCACCGCACTTCGCCCCGAGCCCTGCAAACCGCCCACGCGGGCCTGGGCTTGGCGAACACCCGCCTGCGCCTGCGCGAGTGCTGCCTGCAGTTCATCGCTTTCTAGACGAACCAATGTGTCACCCTGCTTGACCTGTGCACCCTCGGCAACGTGCACCCGCGCCACCCGAGCCGTTACG
The DNA here is from genome assembly GCA_038230175.1 of Burkholderiales bacterium. GTDB lineage: Bacteria > Pseudomonadota > Gammaproteobacteria > Burkholderiales > Burkholderiaceae_C > Allorhodoferax. The sequence goes on along the minus strand of JBBRNS010000025.1, from coordinate 7,679 downwards.
GTAGCCCCCACCTCCACCCGCGACGCGCTAGCAACCCGCGCTGAGAACAGCAGGGTGCGCACCAGGGGCTGGGATTGCACCACCGTTGCCGCGACAACGGGCACGCGCATTAGGTACCAAGCCGACATCGCGGCAACGCCAACAAAGGCGACTAGAACCAACATAAGGGTGCGACGGGACATGCGGGCATTGTTCCACAGCCACGCCGGTGCCACGCATTCCCCGACGCAAGACCTTTGCAGATAGATATCCGAAATTTTTTTTACCGTGCTGCATCCATTCGCGAATTCGCTGCGTTCTGGTGGTAGGACGCAATGCTGCGACCTACCGGATACCGGTTTAACCCTTTTGTCTAAAGCGAGAAACAGCCATGAAACATGCATTCACATCCCTCACTATCATCCTGCTGCTTGCCAGCGGCACCGCTTTTGCATCGGGTGGCGGCGGTGGCGGTGGCGGTGGCGGTGGTGGCGGCGGTGGTTACGGCAGTTCGTCTCAGTCGCAAGACCCGGCCGTTCAAGCCGCTCGCAACGCGATCGCCAAAAATGACTGGTTGGGCGCACAAAACATTCTCAAAGTGGCCCTGGCGTCGTCACCCAATTACGCGGATTACCACAACCTTTATGCCTACTCCGTGCGCAAGGGACCAAACCCAGATATGGCCGTGGTCTTCCAACACTACAACGAAGCCCTGCGAATCAACCCACGGCATTTGGACGCCTTGGAGTACATGGGTGAAGCCTATTTAACAGTCAACGAACCCGGAAAAGCCAAAGACAACCTCAAGGTATTGGACGGCCTGTGCTTCTTTGGATGCTCCCAGTACAACGAACTCAAGACCGCCATTGCGGCGTATGAGACCAGCCACCCCTAAAGGCGTATTGCGATCAAAGCGAGGTTGATTGCAAGTGACAACCTCATCAGAGCCAAGTTGGTGCATTGGAATTCAGCGCGCGATGCCACCAACTATCTTTGCTCCAACGCAGCCCATTGGTATCACTGGCTCCCATTGCTAACCCTGATGTACAAATATGGTTGCTGGCAACCAACTTGCGGAGCGAAAAATTCCTTGCTGGGCTATTGGTTGAGCCATACGCCCGGTCGATTGACTTGACCAATGGGGCTGCATTTTTATGGAAACCCATCTTATTTAAATTCTTGAAGGGAAAAAATTTCGACGGCATCGACAGTTTGAAATAAGGCTCGATGGATGTTCCGCGCGACTTTTTGGCGCGGCCTTCGGTCGATGCCCGACAGCCGAAAAAACGGATAATGGCCACTCAATAATTTAGGACGCCATCTTGGAAGTCTCCCATGGAAATTAAGGTCAACTTTCTCGATAAATTTCGTCTTGAAGCCAAGTTCGATGATTTCACGGTGGTGGCCGACCAACCTATTCGCTACAAGGGCGATGGCTCAGCGCCGGGTCCGTTCGATTACTTTTTGGCATCGTCGGCATTGTGTGCGGCTTATTTTGTGAAGTTGTATTGCGACACGCGCCATATTCCTACCGAAAATATTCGCTTGTCACAAAACAATATTGTTGACCCCGAAAATCGTTACCAACAGATATTCAAAATTCAGGTCGAGTTACCGGCAGATATTTCCGACAAAGACCGCCAAGGTATTTTGCGCTCCATCGACCGCTGCACCCTCAAAAAGGTGGTGCAGGCGGGGCCCGAATTTATTATTGAAGAAGTAGACAATTTAGATGCCGATGCACAAGCCCTGCTGACGCCCAATTCGGCGTCAGACGCAAGCACCTATATTGCGGGAAAAGATTTGCCGCTGGAGAAAACCATCGCCAACATGTCAGGCTTGTTGGCGGGTTTGGGCATCAAAATTGAAATTGCGTCGTGGCGCAACATCATTCCCAATGTGTGGTCGCTGCATATCCGCGATGCCCACTCACCCATGTGTTTTACCAATGGCAAGGGCGCAACCAAAGAAAGCGCTTTGGCGTCGGCATTGGGTGAATATATTGAGCGCCTGAGTTGCAACCATTTTTATGCGGGCTCGTTCTGGGGCGAAGACATCGCTAATGCCCCATTCGTGCATTACCCGAACGAGCGCTGGTTTATGCCGGGCAAAAAAGATGCGCTGCCCAAAGAGATTTTGGATAAACACTGCCTAGCCATTTACAACCCCGATAAAGAGTTGCGTGGCACGCATTTAATCGACACCAACTCTGGCAACACACAGCGCGGTATCTGTGCACTGCCCTTTGTGCGCCAGTCCGACGGCGCGGAGGTGTATTTCCCGTCTAACCTGATCGAAAACCTGTACGCCAGCAATGGCATGAGTGCGGGCAACACGCTGGTTGAGGCACAGGTGCAGTGTTTGTCTGAGATTTTCGAGCGCGCGGTGAAGCGCGAGATCATTGAAGGCGAAATCGCCCTGCCCGATGTGCCGCACGCTGTGTTGACCAAGTACCCGGGCATTCTGGCCGGCATTGCGGGCCTAGAGGAACAAGGCTTTCCGGTGCTGGTGAAGGATGCGTCGCTGGGCGGCGTGTACCCCGTTATGTGTGTAACCCTGATGAACCCGCGCACCGGCGGTGTGTTTGCATCCTTCGGCGCGCACCCCAACCTAGAGGTGGCGCTGGAGCGCAGCCTGACTGAGCTGCTACAGGGCCGCAGTTTTGAGGGCCTGAACGATTTACCCCCGCCCACCTTTGTGAGCAATGCGGTGACCGAACCCAATAACTTTGTTGAGCACTTCATTGATTCCAGCGGTGTGGTGTCATGGCGCTTTTTCAGTGCCAAGGCGGATTTTGCGTTTGTGGAGTGGGATTTTTCTGGCCACGGCAAGAACGACAACATTAGCTCGAATGCCGACGAGGCTGCCACCCTGTTCGGCATTCTCAAAACCATGGGCAAAGAGGTGTACACGGCGGTGTATGACCAATTGGGTGCGACTGCGTGCCGGATTTTGGTGCCGGGCTACTCCGAGGTGTACCCGGTGGAAGACTTGGTTTGGGACAACACCAACAAAGCACTGCTGTTCCGCGCCGATATTTTGAACGTGCACCAGTTGGGCGATGCCGCGCTGCAAGCACTGCTAGAGCGACTAGAGAACAACGAGCTAGACGACCACAGCGACATTGCCACCCTGATCGGCGTTGAGTTTGACGAGAACACGGTCTGGGGCCAGCTCACCGTGCTGGAGCTGAAGCTACTCATTCACCTGGCCCTGCAGCAGTTTGAAGAAGCGCATGATTTGGCGGGCGCCTTCTTGCAGTACAACGACAACACGGTCGAGCGCGGCTTGTTTTACCAGGCCTTGAATGCCGTCCTAGAGATTCAGCGCGATGACGAACTAGAACTGGACGACTACGCCGCCAATTTCCGTCGCATGTTTGGCAACCCGCGGATGGACGCGGTGTTGGGCTCTGTGGACGGCAGCGTGCGCTTCTTCGGTTTGACGCCAACGAGTATGAAACTAGAGGGTCTGGACAGGCACCAGCGTCTCCTCGACAGCTACCAAAAGTTGCACATGGCGAGGGCTAAGGATGCAGGCGCTCAGCCATAGCCGGGGTCGACTCAGCCGCGACACCGATCCCTGATTCTGCGCACCTCAGTCATCCCGCCACGGTTTTTATTCATCGATGAAAAACCACAGCACTGCAGTCATAGAAGACTAGGCCGGACACACCACGGCTTGCAGGGCAACCCATGGGTCTGCTGCAGGAAAACCCATGGGTCTGCGCCATATCAGCCCAGCTGGACGGCTTTGCCGTGGGTGTCAAATGGGATGTAGCTGCCGATGTCGCCTTTCTTGATGGCTTCGACCATGCGCTCCAAGGGTTTTTCGGCATCGGCCGTGCTGGGTGGCTCGCCGGGCGAGCCAGACATGGCTGCGGCAAAAACCATGCCCCAGGGGCGGCCAAACTGCTGGGCTTCTGCGACCAGTGCGTCAAACGAATCGAGCTCTTGCGGGCTTTTGTCCACACACATCAATGGCACCAATGCTCCGCCGTGACCGGCGTCAAAGTCGGCGCGCTGTTGGGCCGTGCTGCCCTCGGGCAACTCCACGGCGGCAAACACAAAGAGCAGGCGCTGTGGCAAGGGTTGGTAACGGGCGGCCTGCAACAGGTCGTTAAAGCTGGATATATCCATAGGGCACTCGGTAAAAGCAAAAAAATGAAAAGTGGACTTGGGTGAAGTAGTTGCCAGCCCTAAACCACCCCAGCACCTTTGCTGGGCAAGGTCGTCACAAAGTCCGTCGGTGTTGGCCGCATACGCGCCTTTTTGCGCGACTGCACCGTGCCAATGCTGACAAAACACAGGGCATGGTCGTTCGGCTGCAGGCCAAACAGTGCTCTAAGGCCGGTCGCCTTGAGCGCTTTACCGCTGGTCAGTGCCGAGCCATAACCCATGGCGGTGGCGATGAGCAGCATGTTTTGCACAGCGCAGCCTGCCGAGACAATGCGCTCATACAAATCAATATCGGGGTCACCGCGCGCTGCGTCCACCACCATCAGCAGCAAGGTAGGGCCACGGTGGGCCTTTTCTTGGGCCTGGGCGACCTGTTCGGGCGTCGCCTGTGCATCACGCTCCAACAGAGCTGCCCCAAACGCATCGGCCAAATGCACGCGGGCCGCTTGCGGGACGACGATAAAACGCCACGGCAACAACTGACCGTGGTCGGGTGCGGAACCGGCGGCATCAAAGATCTGCTGCAGTTGGTCCGCATCCGGACCGGGCTCCATTAAGCGTTTGGGCAGAATGGTTTGGCGCGACTGCATCAGTTGCGCAGCCAAGCTGGCGAGGTCGGTGAAGGCGTTCACACTCAAATGACGCCATCGCCAACGGATATCAACCGCAGCTGCCCATATGCCCACATTGGGTGCAGTAGTCGCAACCGTCTTTGCGAATCACGGCGTGGGCGCCACATTCGCCACACTTCTTACCGGCCATAACCGGCAGCGGTGCAGTAGCCAGTGCACTTTCGTGGCTGGGTAGCAGGGCCTCAGAATCACCCTGCATCTCGACCGAGCCGCGCGCAGGGTCTGCCGTGTTGGCCAAAAGCCGCTGCTCCTGGATGTTTTGAATGGCAAACGCAATGGCCGCTACTTCCGAGTCGTGCCACATGGGCACCAAGGTTCCGTCGGCTTTGGCGTGGGTTCCCAAACGCACTGGGCCGCGGTCCCAAGCCACTTTGCGCATGTCGCTCAAGGCACGGGGAAGGAACCCGCCACGCGCGGCCAGCGACAAAAGACGCATGCTGGAGGTGATCCACTGCTGGGACTCACCGCTTTGACCCACAGGCATAAAAAACTCGATGGCGCGGTCCACGGTACCTAAGCCATCCGCCGCCGGAACGGGCAAGAAAGACACCAACAGATACAGCGTCTTGTGGCCCTCTTGGGTCCAGTAGTCAATCTTTTCCGCCACGGCCGACAAAGCGCCTTTGGGGCGGCGTTCGATCACGGTGCGCATGGGGTCTACCACGACCGTTATCAATTTTGTAGCTGCCTGCGCAGCATCTTCGGGGGCTACAGCGGATTCAACGTGCAAAACCGAGCCCAAAATGGCGTTGGGCCGGTAGGTGGCCAAGCCTTTGAGGCGCGCGTGCCAGGCCTGCATATACAGACCTTTGAAATCGTCATACGGATAGTCAGCCGGCACATTGACGGTTTTGGAAATGGCGGTATCCACAAAGGGCTGCACGGCCTCCATCATGGCGATATGGTCGGTGGCCGACATCTCCAAAGCCGAAACAAAATAGTTCGGCAGCTTGGACACGTCACCACCCAGGTCGCGGTACATGCGCCAAGCGTGGTCTTCCACCGAATACTCGGTGAAACTGCCGTCGCCTTCGCGCTTTTTGCGCTTGTACATCCACGAAAACGGTGGCTCGATGCCGTTGGATGCGTTGTCGGCAAAGGCCAAGCTCACCGTGCCGGTGGGTGCGATCGACAGCAAGTGGCTGTTGCGAATGCCGTGCTTGCGAATAGCCTTTTGCAGGGCGGCGGGCAGGCGGCTGGCAAAAGTGCCGGCCTCTAAATAACCGTCGGCATCAAACTTAGGGAATGCGCCTTTTTCTTGCGCCAATGCGACCGATGCGGTGTAAGCCGCGTCGCGCATGGACGTCGCAATGCGGGCAGCCATCTCACGGCCTTCTGGTGCGTCGTAGCGCAGGCACAGCATGGACAGGGTGTTGCCCATGCCGGTAAAGCCCACGCCAATGCGGCGCTTGGCTTCGGATTCTTCGCGCTGCTGGGGCAGTGGCCAAAAGGTGACGTCGAGCACGTTGTCCAAGGCGCGCACTTGCAAGGCCACGCTTTTTTCAAAGGCCTCAAAGTCAAATGCAGGAACACCATTAAAACCAAACGGATGGCGGATAAAACGGGTCAGGATGATGGGGCCAAGGTCGCAGCAGCCGTAAGACGGCAGGGGCTGCTCACCGCAGGGGTTGGTGGCCTCAATCTTTTCGCAGTAACGCAGGTTGTTGTCCTGGTTCATGTTGTCCAGGAACAAGATACCTGGCTCGGCGAAGTCGTAAGTTGACTTCATGACCGTGTCCCACAATTCGCGTGCTGGCATGGTCTTGTACACCCACAGGCCGTCGGCGCGCTGTTTTGCGCCCTGCGCCATGATGCTCGCACCCGGCTTGGCACGGTGCACCAAATCCCAGGACTGCTCGTTGGTGAGTGCCTCCATGAACGCGTCGGACATGCCGACCGAGACATTGAAGTTATTCCAGCGCCCAGGGGTGCGCTTGGCGGTAATGAACTCCATCACATCCGGGTGGTCAATACGCAGCACACCCATTTGGGCACCACGTCGCGCGCCCGCACTCTCTACCGTGGAGCAGGACTGGTCAAATACGTTGATATAGCTGCAAGGGCCTGATGCCATGGATGCGGTGGCCTTAACCTCGGCGCCACGCGGGCGAATACGCGAAAAGTCGTAACCCACACCGCCCCCACGGCGCATGGTCTCGGCGGCCTCGCGCAGCGCTTCGTAAATGCCAGGGTAACCGTCGTCATCAACACCCTGAATGCAATCACCCACGGGCTGCACAAAACAATTGATCAAGGTGGCTTGAATGGCGGTGCCTGCCGCACTCATGATGCGCCCGGCACCAATGGCACCAGCATGCAGGTTGTCTAGAAACAGGGCTTCGTATTTGGCCTGCTCGGCAGGCGCCTCCACCGACGCCAACGCCCGAGCGACGCGGATGTAGAGGTCTTCCACACTGGTTTCACCGGGTTTGAGGTACTTCTCCTTCAAGACATCGTCGCTGATGGGTTGGGCGGCAATGGTTTTGGTAGAAGCGTTCATGGTGTCTCTTTTCATAGGGGTTCTTTTTAGCAAATAGCAGCCGGGGGGGCTACCCGGCAAAAATACAAATGTCCTGGCAGGTAAGAAGTAAAGAAATCAGAGGTGCGGGGCACATACTGGCAGGCAACAAACGACTTTCATCCGGCAACTGCGGCCAAATGCTATCGAAGGTGGGCCGGCATTTTCTTGTTCACAACCAACCCCTTTGGCCTCCAAAAACGGGGGTGTAAAGGGTTGACGGGGCCACCAGTTTAACGCCGTCCGTTAGGCAAAATGGCAAAAAAACGGCGCGAATCCGTCCACACTGACTGTAGGGTTTACGCACCAAATCAAGGCCTAAAAACCGCGCGTTCACCAAGGCCTCACCAACGCTGCGCGCGCAGCTAGGGT
>JBBRNS010000024.1:0-26964 GCA_038230175.1 Burkholderiales bacterium | reverse complement strand
TCAGCCACCAAGACGCCGTGTCCGGCGGGGGCGCTAGGCGTGGTGGCATTGGCGGGCGTGGCCTCCACCCGCAGGGCCTTGTGGCCGGTGAGCACCTGCACGCCGTCGCGCTCCAGGGTGGATTTCACCAGGGTGGAAACCTCTTCATCCTCCCGGCCCATGATGCGCGGGGCCATTTCCACCTGGGTGACCTGCGCGCCCAAGCGGGCAAAGGCCTGCGACAACTCGCAGCCAATCGGCCCGCCGCCCAGCACCAGCAGGCGCTTGGTCACGGCGTCTAGCGCGGCAAAGCGGTCCCACAGCGTGTCGCTGGTGACATAGCCTACGTCTTCCAAGCCCGGCAGGGGCGGCACAAAGGGGCGCGCACCCGCGGCGATGACGATGCTGCGGGTAGTCAGCGTCTGCTTGCCCCCGCCGCTGAGCGCAATTTCTACCGTCCAGGGGTTGACGATGGTCGCGTAGCCTTGCACCACGTCCACACCCAGGCCGGTGTAGCGCTCCACACTGTCGTGGGGCTCAATGGCGGCGATGATGGCGTGCACCCGCTCCATCACTTTTTTGAATAAAACCGGGCTGTAGCCCTCGTCCGCTGTGCGCAATCCGCTATCTAAACCATAGCGGTCTGCATGGCGCATCTGGTGCGCTACCTTGGCGCTTTGGATCAGGGCCTTGCTGGGCACGCAGCCGTAGTTCAGGCAGTCGCCGCCCATTTTGTGGGCTTCCACCAGCGTGACCTTGGCTTTCACCACGGCGGCAATGTAGGCCGACACCAGCCCGCCCGCACCGCCACCAATCACCACCAAGTTGCGGTCAAATGTTTTTGGCTTGACCGATTTCCAGCGTGCAAAAACCTTGCGCCGTTGCAAAGCGTCCAACACCTTGCGGGCGAGCAATGGGAATACGCCTAACAACACAAACGAGCCCAGCAGGCCGGGGCTGACCACGTCTTTGAGGCTGCTGATTTGCCCCAACTGCGTGCCGGCATTCACATACACCGCCGTGCCCGCCAACATGCCCAGTTGGCTGACCCAGTAAAAGGTCCAAGCGCGCATGGTGGTCAGGCCCATGGCCAGGTTAATCACAAAAAACGGCACCAAGGGCACCAGCCGCAGGCCCAGCAGGTAAAACGGTCCGTCGCGCTCTAGGCCGCGGTTAATCTCGGCCATGCGGGCTTTGAAGCGGCTCTGCACCCAATCGCGCAGCACAAACCGGGCCATCAAAAACGCCAGCGTGGCGCCCAGCGTGGACGCAAACGACACCAGCAGCAGCCCCCAGCCCAGCCCAAAGATGGCACCGCCAGCCAGCGTGATGATGGTCGCCCCGGGGACCGACAACGCAGTGGCCAGCACGTAGACCACAAAATAAACCAGTGCCACTTGCAGCGGTGACTGCGCGTACAGCGCCGCCAATTGGCCTTGCCCTTGGCGCAGGGCGTCCAGGCTCAGGTACCGGCCCAGGTTCAGCGCAAAAAACGCAGTGATGGCCGCAGCCAAGGCGGCGACGACGAGTATTTTTTTAAGGTTCATTGAAAGGTTCTCCAGCCCCAGAAAATGCGGGTTGCAATGGTGATGGCGCACAGGCCAGAAAAAATGGTGGCCAGCGCCGCAAAGTGCTGCGGCCACAGGCACATGGCGCCAAAAAAAGCCAAGGTTTCGGTGGCCTCGGTGAGGCCGCCTAAAAAGTAAAAAGACTTGTCAGGGTAGGCCGTGCTGCTGAGCTGGCGCTTGGCCGCAATCACCGCAAAGGCCAAAAAGCTGGACCCTGTGCCCACAAAGGCAGCCAGCAGCACGGCGGCAGCCAGCGCGTTGGCGCTGGGGTTGGCCACCGCAAAGGCCAGCGGAATGCTGGCGTAAAACAAAAAGTCCAGCGTGATGTCCAAAAAACCACCCGCATCGGTGGTGTGGGTCTGGCGTGCGACCGCACCGTCGAGTGCGTCGCAAATTCTAGAGGTAAATAGGGCTGCAGCCCCCGCTAAATATGCGCCACTAGCTATCAAAATTGCAGCAACCATGCCAATCAAGAAGCCCGCTACGGTGATGCTGTTGGCCCCCACACCCGCGCGCACCAGCACGGTGGCGATGGCCGTGACGGGCGGGCGTAGCAATTCGGTGGCGAGGCGGTCTAGCATGGCAAAAGGGTGTTGTGCGGTGGGGGTGCGGTGGGTGTGGGAAGTGTTGTGCAGCTGGCGCCGGGGTGCGGGCAAAAGGTAGCTTTCGGCAACCTAACTATCTGTCGAAGCTAGCGCCCAAGTCTTACATACCCGCCCCAGACGGCGGCGCCGCTTGCGCCACCAAGTGCGTCACCGCGCCGGGGTCGGCCACGTCTTCTTGGTCATGGGTGACCAAGAGCGCGGGAATCTGGCGCTGGCGCACCAGGCCAAACACCAGCTCGCGCATACGTTGGCGCAGGGCGGCGTCCAGCTTGGAAAATGGTTCGTCCAGCAGCAAGGCCAATGGCTCGGCGATCAGCGCGCGCACCAGCGCAATGCGGGCGCGCTGCCCGCCCGAGAGCGTGGCGGGGTCGGCGTTGGCAAATGCCTGCATCTCCACATCGGCCAGGCCCTGGGTGATCAAGGCTTCACGCTGCGCTTGGGGGCCGGCTGGGATCGCAAACAACAGGTTCTCGCGCACGGTCATGTGGGCAAACAGCAGGTCTTCTTGGAACAAAATGCCCACCCGCCGTGCCTGGGTGGGCAGGTACTGCAGGGGTGCGCGGTTCAGCGTAACCGTGCCGTCAAACACCAAGCCTTCGGGTAGGGTCCCACAAATGGCGGACAGCAAGCTGGATTTGCCCGAGCCGCTGGGCCCCATCACCGTGTGCACCACGCCGGGCTGCACGACCAGCGTCAGGTCCCGCAGCAGCACGGCGCTGGGGGTGGACAGGGTGCGCAGTTTGACGCCAAGTGTCATGCGCCACCACCGCGTTCGCCATCCTGGCCAATACAAATTTGACCGCTGGTGTCGATTTGCAAAGGCACGGCCACCAGGCCTTCGCCCTCGCATTCGCCCGACTCGCACGTGCCGTCGGCCCAGCGAAAGCGTGCGTAGTGCACATTGCAGCTAATGCTGGTGTGGGGTTTGAAGATTAGATGTTCCTGCTTGGCGGCCAGCGGCACGCCAAAATGGGAGCAGCGGTTCACAAAGGCCCTTACATCAAGCCCACTGCGCAGCAGCAGCAGGCGAAAGGGGTGGTCCGGGCCGCCGCCTGTGTCTAGTGCGAGCATGGTGGGCGCGCCGTCGGCCAGGTCGCCCCGTTGCGCCAAAGGCGTGCCCGGCGCGGGTGCGTGGGGCAGGGTGGACCAATGGGGGGGACTGGGTGCGGGGTTCATGGGTGCTTGGGGTGTGTGCTGCATTGTGCGGTGGTTTTTTAGAATCTGCGTGCTCGCCCCAGCCGGGCAGCCACACCAAAAACCAGCACCGGCAGCAACCACTGCAGCCAGGCATAGGCCGCGGTGAGTGCGCGCTGGGCCCCGGCGGCCAGGTTGACCGCCTCGGTGGTCACCGTTGCAAACCGGCCCGCACCCACATACAGCGTAGGCAGGTACTGCGCCACACTCACCGCAAAACCCACGGCAAAACTGGCGCCCAGAGCCGCGCGCAGCAGCGGCCATTTGATACGCAGCAAAAACACCCAGCGCCCGTGCCCCAGGCTAGCGCTTACATGCCACATGCGCGCATCGAACCCGTTGTAGGCCCCTTGCAGCGCCATCCATACATAGGGCAGGGTGGCCAGGGTGTGGGCCAGCCACACGCCGGGGCCCCGCGCGTCCAGCCCCCAATCCAGCGCCAAGCGGTGCAGGCCTACCACCCACAACACGGCGGGCAGCACCAATGGCACCAGTAGCAGGGCGCGCAGCGGCGCGTGCCAGCGCGGCGGGGCCAGCTCTAGCCAAGCCACTACCCACAGCAGTGCTGCCAGCGCGCTGGTCAGGCCCAGCCACACGGTGGTAAACACAGTGCGCCGACTGCCCCAAACCGATTGCCATGCATCGCCGGTCCAGCTGGTGGGCAGCAGGGCGGGGAAGGGCCAGTAGCCAAAGACGCTGCCCACCACCAGAGCCAACAGCACCGCCAGGTACACGCCAGCCAGCAGCCACAGAGCGGGCCAAGTTGGCGCGGTGGCGCGCAGGCGCGCGGTCGACGGCACGCCGCGTACCCAGCGCGCACGCCACAGCCGCAGCCGGGTGGCCAGCCATGCCGCGCCAGCGCACAGGCACAGCGCCGCGCCCAAAAGCCAGGCGGCCGCCGCACCCTGGGCATTGGTGGCCGGGTTGGCGTCTTGCAACCATTGCCAGGTGAGCACAGCCAGCGTGGGCGGGGAGGTGGGGCCAATGACCAGCGCCACATCGACCACTGTCAGGCTGTAGGCCAGCACGGCCAGCATGGGCGTGGCCAAGCGGGGCCACAGCTGCGGCCAGCCCACCCGCCACCACGCCGCACTGGTGCTGTAGCCCAGGGTGTGGGCCAGCTGCAGCTCGCGCTGCAGGCGCTGCGCCACATCGGGGCGCTGCAAGTGGGCCATGGCGGTCCACAGCAAAAACGGCACTTCTTTGAAGGTGAGCACCACGATCAAACCCAAACCCCAAGGATCTTGCGTGGTCACCCAGGGCGGCGGGGCGGCAAACCCGGTGGCCCAGGGGGAAAGGGCGCGCAGCAACCAACCGCTGGGGGCCACCAAAAGCACCAGGCCAATGGCAAACGCCGCATGCGGCACCGCCAGCATGGGGCCCAAGAGCCGCACCAGCCGTGCCCCGCCGCGCTGGCCCACGCTGCGCGACAGCACCCAGGCCGTGGCCGCCACCGCCAGCGCGCTGGAGGCCACGCCGGTCCACAGGCTCATAGCCAAGGCGCGCGGGGCTTGGGTGTCGTGCTGTAAATCCCGCCACGCGGCGGCGTCAAACGCGGTGAGCACCGCGCCCCACACGCTCCACAGCAGTGGCACAGCCACCAGTGCCAGCAGGGCCAATGCGACAAAGTGGTGGCGTGGGAAAGGGGGGCGCGCAATCGGCATGGTGGGCGCAGTTTAGCGTCAAATCAGGCTCTAGCCCTCATGGAACGTGCGTAAGCAGCTATAGAAATAGTAGCGGCTGTAGCGCCGGTTTAACGGGGCTGTCGTAAGCCCGACGTAGCGCTTGTTACCGGCAGCGCGGTGCTTGGGGTCGGGGCGGTTATACGGCGCACTAGCCCGCGATTGGCCTGGACCAACCGCTGCTAACGCGCAGCAGCAGGCGGTAGTGCGTCCAGCTCAATTCGTGACGCAGTGCGTCACGAATTGGAAAGGCGTTGTAAAACAAGCGCATGTACCGCAGGTTAGATGCATCAAAGCCCCGGCCAAACTCACGGGTCAAGGTCTGTGCCAGTTCGGGCAGCAAGCGCTTGCCATAGGCGGCGCGGCGGGGGAGTAGTCATGTCTAAGCTCCCTACGTTGACGGCTATGCGTTCAAGGCATTCTTATCCCATTCGGAGCACAGTTTTCTGAAAGATCGACTCCGTTCATGGGCCAGGGCCAAATCGATTTTTTGTGAAAAAGCAGGTTGATCTGTCGTTTCACCATAGCCGCCCGGCAAGCGATCGCGTATCCATCCCTTTGCATTTCTTGGCCCCTCCGCATCAACACCCGCATCGTGCGCAAGGCTTTGAAAGCCGCGGCAACCGTTCAGAGACTCCGCCGCAGCAATAAACCAGGCCTCATATTCGCGGTTGGCAAGCACCACAGCAATTCGTCGATGCGGAATAAGCGATTGCGCCCGTGCCAAAACATGGGCCCCCTTTGTGGCTGGGCAATCGTCATCCGCGTCAAACAAGATCAAAATCCAACCCGCATCACCACACTTGGCCGCAGCCAATTGCAGATGCCGCGAAAATTCTTCGGGGCGGTTCAAAAACCGGTCCTTGTAAACGCGAATGGGCGTCAACACATCGACATATTCGGCGGGGCCGCGCCATTGCGCCAATCGTCGAAGTAAAACCGGCAAGGCAGCAACCTCTCCGTCGCCCTCCACGATAGACGCCACCCTTGTCATGCCTCCAACCCCCCGAACATTTCTGCTTGCGTAGCTGGCGGCTCTTGCAAAAACACTTCGTCGGGTTTGAGTTGGTTCAGGCGCAGCAATTCACCTGCTGAAAACAAATGGTCGCGCATGACGCTGGTCGATGCGGTGTCGAGCGGCCCGATACGGGTGTCCCCGCCTTCCGATACCACTGCCAAAATGTGTTCCGGCTGAATGTTGCGGTCATCCAGCAACTCTGGGCTGTGACTGGTCACGATGATCTGTGTGGCCTGCGACGCGGTCGTCAAAGCCTCTCGCAAAGCCGCACTAGCCGCCGGGTGCAACGCAGTCTCAGGCTCCTCAATGCCAACCAAAGTAGGCGCATGGTCCTTGTTGGCTTGAAACAAGGCAGTCAGCACGCCCAGTGCACGCAAGGTGCCGTCGGACATGTTTTGCGCAGGAAAACGCCACGGTGCCTGCGCCCCTGCAACCTCTTGCCGAAACTCCAAGGTTTCCAATGGGCCTATTTGCTTGCGCTCCAGGCCGTGCATCATTGGAACAACCGTTTGCAAATACCTTTCAATCCGCTGCAAGCTCTCGGGTGCCACGCGCTCCAGATGCCCAATAACACTCACGATGTTCTCGCCCACGGGCTTGAGCATGCGTCCGTCCTGCGGCTTTTGGGGGTCACGCATGACTTTGGGGTTCAAATTGTAAAAACCCATACCGGTCAAAGCATCAAAAACAGGGCGAAAGACAGTCATCCCAGAAGCGCTCACCAAGGCCAGACGGTCAGGTGTTACAGCGGGAAAGGTCGCCTCGCTGCTGGCTTTGAGTACGCCTCGCTCAACATGAAAATACGGCCCCTTGCCAACGCCGCCAACCACACACTTTTCAGTCTGCACCTCATAGCCCCGGCCGGCCAATGCGCCCACGTTGAAGGCGTAAAAACCCGCTTGCCCAGTGGGCAGTACAAATTCCAGCCGGATTGCAAAGTTTGTCGGATGCCCGCTGGAGCGCCTGCGCACTTCGGTTAACCCGCCACGCTCGTTGAGTGCGTTGTCCAGCGAGCCCGACAAGGCATCGCGCACCAGGTGCAGCGCATCCAGAAAATTGCTTTTGCCAGACCCATTGGCACCCACGAGATAGGTCAAAGGCCCCAGCCGCACATTGCATGCGCCAATGCTTTTGTAATTGCGAAGGACGACGCGCGTCAAAAAAACTGGGGATGTCATTGGGAACTCCATACACGGTCAATGGTGACTTTGATTTTCGCCTCAAAGCGGCGCACCAGCTCGCGGTTGGCATTGACCAAGGCCTGCTCGGCTTCGATCTCGGCGACGATGGCGCTGTACCAATTGCGAATTACGAAATTTGAATTACGAATTGGCATTTGCATTGCCTTTTGTGGTCTTCTGGATGGAGCCAATGATGCGGCAAACCTCCTCAGCATCGGTGTGAATGCTTTCGAACTCGGCGTCTGTGAGATAGCCCGTATCCTTCAAAAGACGCAGCCAGTAACTGGTTTCGCGGGCTTCTTTGTAGGCGATGCTGAGCTTGGCAATGAAATCAGCGCGGGACTGTCCACCAATCGCTTCTTCTACGTTCGCGCCAATGCTCGTGCCTGAGCGAAGAACCTGCTTCGAAAGTACGAATTCCTTTTTGCTAGACGACAAATGCTGGTAGAGCCGAACGATACGCACCGCAAACGCGTAGCTCTTTGTTTGAACCACGTTCTCAGTTTTCATCACCGCCCCAGACCTTGTTAACCGTCGCGGAAATCCTGTCTTTCAATTTCGTAATTTCTAATTCGAAATTCGCAATTTGCTGTTGGTAGTCCTCGATTTCGGCCACGATTTGGTGTTGGACTTCGAGGGGTGGGAGGGGAATCTCTAAATCACGAACTACTGTCTGCGAAATGTTTGGCTGAGCGCCTCCGCTACTCAAACTAATCAGGTAATCGCGCTTCGACTTCAGCACAGAATACAGGTACTCAGGAACAACGTGCTCATTCGGAAAGATTCCACAAACCGCCTGATTCGTCGCTGCTTCAAACTTCAATATGCCGACTTGACCGGCAGTAGCGCCGTACATCGCGACCAGCACTGTGTTTGCAGGGAAGAGTTTCGCAGAAGAGTTCTGAAGTCCGCTCTCGGTGATGAACTCTTCTGCTTTGTAGATATAGCCTTGTGCCACTTCACCACTTTTTAGCCACGGTATGGTGCCGCCCTCATAGAACTCCGGCTTACTGCGAAGGGGTGTCCCACCAGCAGATGTAGTGAAGACATCTCCGATCTTCTTCATCGCGAAATGCGATGCGTTTTCAACGGCAATGATGTACCGCTCCCCACTCAAACCAAAGTCCCCGTTCTCCCCAATCCTCCCCCGCGCCACGGCCTGCGCCATTACCCCATCGCCCTCAAATCCCTGCGGCGCGGTCATCCAACTGCGCAGCAACCTTGTCGCCTCCGGCAAGTCGCTGTTCACCACCGCCCGCCGCTGCGCGCCCAGGTTGAAGCCGTCGTTTTGCACTTTTACAAACAGCACGCTATCGGTCTGCTTGTGTACGCGCTTGTCCAAAATCAAGATGCTGGTTTTCACACCGCTGTAGGGGTTGAACACCCCGGCGGGCAGGCTGACCACGGCCACCAAACTCGTATCGACCAGCATCTTACGCAGCGCTTTGTAGGCGGTGCCACTCTGGAAGATGATGCCCTCGGGCACCACGATGGCGGCGCGGCCGGTGGCGGTTAAATGCTCGGCCATGTAGTCCACAAACAGCACTTCGCTACGGGTCGCTTGCACGCTAAAGCGCTTGTGCGGTTTGATGCCGCCCTTGGGCGACATGAACGGCGGGTTGGCCAGAATCACGTCGGCCACCTCGTTCCATTTGTCGTCTTGGGTGAGGGTGTCGTACTCCACCACATGCGGGTCGGCAAAGCCGTGCAGGTAGAGGTTGACCAGGCTCAGGCGCACCATGTCGGGCGATATGTCGTAGCCACGGATGTTGCTGGCCAGGCGGGCGCGCTCGTCGGGGGTGAGCAGGTTGCCGGGCACGGCTTGGGGTGAATTTTTAAGGGTTTTAGGGCTGTAGCCCTCGTCCGCATTGCGCAAGCTGCTATTGTTTTTGAGTATGTGCTTCCATGCGCTGATCAAAAAACCGGCGGTGCCGCAGGCTGGGTCTAGCACGCTTTCATGCTTTTGCGGGTTCATCACTGCCACCATGAAGTCAATGATGTGGCGCGGCGTGCGGAACTGGCCAGCATCGCCCTGGCTGCCCAGCACGCTCAGCAAATACTCAAACGCATCGCCCAGACGCTCGGAGTGGTCGTAGCTGAAGAAGTTGATTTCCTTCAAAAAACTTTTCAACGTCTCCGGGTCGCGGTAGGGCAAATACGCGTTCTTGAAAATGTCACGAAACAACTCCGGCACGCCGGGGTTCTCGGGCATTTTGGCGATGGCCTCGCTGTACAGGGCCAGCACGTCAAACCCACCCAAGCCGGGGGCCATGAGTTTGGCCCAGCCATAGCGGGCGTAGTCCCCGGCAAAAAAGGTGCGCTTGCCGCCCAGCTCTTCGGCCTCGGCGTCCATGTCGTCCATGAACTTGTAGATGAGTGCAATGGTGATTTGCTCGACCTGGCTTTTGGGGTCGGGCACTTTGCCCACCAGGATGTCGCGGCAGGCGTCGATGCGGCGTTTGGTTTCTGCGTCTAGCATTTTTGTTGTTATTTCTTGGGGGCAACCAATAGGTCGGGGAACTGGGCTTGCAGAAAGCGTTGGGTGTGGGTCAGCAGGGTTTGCGCCTGCGTTAGGCACTCGGACACGACACCATCGCTGACCGGGTCGCCTTCGTAGTCGTTTAGGTTGCGCTGTTTGCGCAGGGCATCGAGCACGATGATCACGTCATTGGGCAGGCCCATGGTGAGGGGTAGTGCCTGCAAGGCGGTTTGGTGGTGTCCGGGCTGGCTGGTCGATGTGCGGTAGCCGCGTGCCCACAGGCCCACCATGGCGCATTGCAGGATGCATTTGTAGGCCGCGTCAAAGCGGTTCTCGGGGCTGAGCTGGGCAATGCGCGCATCGGCCAGGTTGCGCGCGGCTGCGGCCAGCAGGCGTTGCACGCCTTCGGGCGTGGCGCTAAACGCCAGCAGGCGCTGTATGGCCAGCAAGTTGGCTAAGGTCATGTTCGGTTCCCATTAAAAAGAGTTTGGGTTTGGCAAGGATTTCTGCCACAAAGGGGTCGCCAGCCTGCACGCGGCGCTGAAATTCAGCAACGCTGTAGACCACGGGATTGATTTCTCGGCCTAGTTCGGCCTGAGCCGGGTGGGTGGCGCGCACGATGTCGGCAAAGCCCAGGTCGCCAACGACGAGCAAATCAACGTCGCTATGGGCGGTTTCGGTGCCGCTGGCAACGGAGCCAAAAATCAGGGCCAAAGGTGGTGCCAGCGGGGCCAGCACATCGGTCAGCACTTGCGCGGCGCCGGTGGTTTTGCGCAGCAAGCCCGCCAGCTCCGGGAATGCGGGGCATTGTTGATTGGCCTGGTAGCGCACTTGGTTGCCTTGCTCTTTGCGCAGCAGCAGCCCGGCCGCGGCGAGGCGCGCCAGCTCTTTATGCAAGGTGCCGGGGGCCGTGCCGGTTTGGCGGGCCAGTTCGCGGACGTGGTAATCCGCGTCTGGGTGCAGCAGCAGCAGACTAAGTACCTTTTTGCGGTAGTTTCCAAATAGAAGATCGGTCAGCATATGTAGCAGTATTTGCTTCAATTGTAGCAATATAAGCTACATAAACTGGTTCAGCGGCACGTAGTCTTTGACGTATTCGGGGATGCGGGTGCGCCAGACCATTGGCACGGCTTTGAAGTCGCTCATGCCGAAGGCGGGGTAGACGTTGAGGCTGGTGAGTTGCCCGGCCTCAATGATGTCGCGCAGGCGGTGGTCGGTGGCGTAGGCTTTGAAGTAGTACTTCATGGCTTGCACGGCGCTGGCCGTGCTGTCGGCGCTGAAGCCGGTGGCGTTTTGCTGGTCGAGCAGAAACTTCTCAAACTCTTCTTCCAACAACTCGTCTTTGCTTTTGAAGCCGGTGATGAGGCCAAAGGCTTTTTCCAAAATCTCGCGCAGGCCCAAGCGGCGATCTACCCCTGCAGCGCGGCGCAGTTTGTCGAGGTTGAAATATTCGTTGGGTTTGTCGAACAGCTCGGTGGTGATGGTGGCAATGGCTTGGTCCCACTGGGCGTTGCCGACCTGCTGGGCCACCACCGGGTTGGCTTTGACAGTGTCTTCAAACTTCTCGAAGAACATGCGGTCTACCTTCATGCCCTGGAAGCCGATTTGTTGCTCCACTTGCGCGGCGATGGCGTCGTCACCTGTGTGGTGGTAGTGGCCGTTGGGTGGCGGTGGGTCTTCGCCGCCGCCACCTTGACCGATGCCGTCCCCATCGCCAATTGGCGTACCAGTGCCAGGGCGCGGGAGTTTCAGGATTTCGTCGTAATTGAACTTTTCTTCAAAGTATTCGCAGCTGGCAAAGAAGTCGAACAGCTTGTAGGCGGTCTTATGCGGGGTTTGCACCTGCGCCTTGAGGGCCTCGCCCTGCAACTGCTCGCGAAAGTCGTGCTTGCGGGTGCCACGGCCTTTGATTTGCACAAAGTCGGTTGGCGAAAACACCGGCCGCATCAAGGCCAGGTTGAGCAGGTCGGGGCAGTCGTAGCCGGTGGTCATCATGCCCACGGTGACGCACACGCGAGCCTTGCTGGTTTTGTAGGCGGGCAAGCCGTTGGCACTGCCCAGCAGGTTGTTATTGGTGAAGTTGATGGTGAACTGCTGTGCGTCTGGGATGCTGGAGGTAACCTGCACCGCAAAGTCAGACTGGTAGCGGCCCGGGAACATCTTGTCGGCCAGGTCGTTCAGGATGGCAGTGAGCTTGCTGGCGTGGGCTTGGCTGACGGCAAACACAATGGTCTTGCCAAACTCTGCGCTGATGGGGTCGCGCAGGCCGTGCTTCATCAGCGTTTCGCAGAACAGCAGGTTGGTGGGGTCTGAGAAGAACTTTTTCTCAAAGCTCTTTTGCTTGAAGCGCTGTTCGCTGGTTTGCTCGCCTTCTGGTGCCTCGTTGATGAGCACGGCGGCGTAGCCTTGGTCGCTGAGCAACTGGGTGGTGACGGTGGTGCGCGCATCGACCACTAGCGGGTTGATCAAAAAACCGTCTTTAACGCCATCGAGCAGCGAGTAGCGGTAGGTGGGCTCGCCGCTCTCGCAGCCAAAGGTGCGGTAGGTGTCTAGCAGCAGGCGACGCTCTGCCTCGCGCGGGTCGCGGGTAGAGGGCTTGGTGGCATCAAATTTCTTGATGTAGTCCTTGGGCGTGGCGGTCAGCCCCAGCTTGTAGCCCACAAAGTAGTCAAACACGGCGCGCGCGTTGCCGCCAATGGAGCGGTGGGCTTCGTCAGAAATCACCAAGTCAAAGTCAGTGGGTGCAAACTGTTTGAACTTGTTGTTGAACAAGAGCGACTGCACGGTGGTGACCACAATTTCGGCTTTGCGCCAGTCGTCGCGGTTTTCTTTGTAGATGACGGATTTGTAGTCGTTCTTGAGCAGCGCCACAAAGGCCTTGTTGCCCTGATCTTCTAGCTCCAGCCTGTCTACCAGAAACAGCACGCGGCGTGCATTGCCGGTACGCAGAAACAGCTTGATGATGGCGGCAGACGTCAGCGTCTTGCCGGTGCCGGTGGCCATCTCCAGCAGGAAGCGGGTTTTGCCATCTTTGACGGCGGCCTGAATGCTGTGCGCAGCACGCTGCTGGTAGTGGCGCAGGAAGCGTAGGCGGTTTTTTTGGACGAAGTCGCTCTGCAGGGCCTCGGACTTCCAACTGGCCTCGTGGTCGTAGGCCGGCATTTGCGTACGGGTGATGTAGTCCAAAGGCACATCTTCGCTGACTAGCCTTGCAGGGTATGGCTTGAACTGGCTGTAGCCTTTGATCGCACCGGGCGCAGGAAAGGCGGTGATGACGTGTGGGTTGCCTTGGTGCAGGTCCCACAGGTAATGCAGGTTGCCGTTACTCAATATGACAAAGCGGCAGTTTTGGCTTTTGGCGTATTTGCGGGCCTGCTCTTTGCCGTCTAGCGGGTTTTTGCTTTCGGCCTTGGCCTCTAGCACCACGAATGGGAAGCCACGGTCGTCGAGCAGCAAGAAGTCGATGAAGCCCTTGGTCTGCGATTCAAAATCAGCGCCGAACGCATCTACCTGCGTTTGCGTGAGCTTGACGTTGGGCTCTAGCGCAATGGTGGCGGGGCCTTCGGGCGCATCGAAAAAACGCCAACCGGCTGCCTCTAGCAGCTTGTTGATCTTGATGCGGGCTTGGGCCTCTTTGGACATGGTAGGGTTCCCTTTTGTCTACCCATTCTATCGATGAAATTGGCCGCTAGCCCTCGTAGGATGTGCGCAAGCAGCTATGAAATTAGGAGCATTTTGTAGAGGCTCGCGTCGCAGCGACGCTTGCGCAGGGCGCCTACACCGGCAGCGCCGCCCCCGCATACGCCAAGCCCGCCGCCACGCCGCCAAAGCGGTTGCCCTCCACCAAGGTGGCGCCGGGCATGGCGGCGCGCAAGGCTTCCACCAGCGGGCGCAGGGCCGACGAGCCACCGGTGAGGTACACCACATCCACCCCTGCCAGCCCCGAGCGCTGCACGCAGTCCTGCGCGCACTGCACCACTTGGGCCAATGCGCTGTCCAGGGTCTGGGCCATGGCGCTGGCCCCGACCGTGGCGCCCAGGTGTTCAGATGGGCCATGGCCCAAAAAGTCCAGGTCAATCAACGCGTCGCCACCGCTGATGGAGCAGGCGATTTTGGCCGCCTCCACCCCTGAGAGCATGCGGTGGCCGTGCTGGCCTTCTAGTGCGTCCATCAGCCGCGCGTGCAGGCTGCGGTCGGCGTAGTCGGTCCACAGCTCTTTGGCAAAGTGCATCGCCTTGCGGGTGTAGGCCTGGTGGATCAGGTGCCAGGTGCACAGGTCAAAAAACACGCTGTTGGGCACCGGGCGCCCGCCGGTGCCAATGTGGCGGTAGCCCAGCAGCGGCATCACGCAGGCCAGGTCTAGCAGGCGGTCAAAGTCGGTGCCGCCAATGTGCACGCCGGTGGTGGCCAAAATGTCGGCGCTGCGGTCGCTAACCGTGCTGCGCGCCGGGTTGAGGCGAATGACGGTGAAGTCGGATGTGCCCCCGCCAATGTCCACCACCAGCGCGGTGGTCTCTTGCACCACACGCTGCTCGTAGTCCAGCGCGGCGGCAATCGGCTCAGGCTGAAAAGCCACCTCGGTAAAGCCAGCCTCCATCGCGGCGCGGCCCAATGTCTCTTGCGCCAATAGGTCGCGCGTGGCATCGTCGTCTACAAAATGCACCGGGCGGCCCAGCATGGCGCGGGTAAGCGGCTGGCCCACATGGGCCTCGCAGCGGCGTTTGAGTTCTTTAAAAAACAGCACCACGATGTCAAAAAACCGCATGCTGTGGCCGTCCACTGCGGTGTACTCGTCCATCAAGGGGCTACCCAGCAGGCTTTTGAGCGAGCGCAACAAGCGCCCCTCAGCACCACTGAGGTAGGCCTGCATGGCCGCTGAGCCATACAGCACGGTGTGGGCTTCGCTGTCAAAAAACAGGGCGGTGGGCATCTCGGCGCGCGTGCCGTCCAGCGGGATGACGTCTAGGCTGCCGTCGGCGCGGATCAGCGCCGCCGCAGAGTTGGAGGTACCAAAGTCAATGCCCAACGTCAGGCCCCGTGGGGCTGGGCTGGTGGTAGAGGGGGCAGAGGCAGCGCTCGGGGCTTTACGCGGCACGCTTAGGGGCCCCCAACACCTGCGTGAGGAAGGCGGCAATGTCGGCCACTTCTTGTGGATGCACGCTGTGCGGCATGGCGTAGGTGTGCCACTGCACTGGGTGGCCCAGGGCAGCTAAGGCGTTGCGGGAGTCTTCGGCCCACTGGATCATCACCACCGGGTCTTGGGTGCCATGCGCCATAAAAACCGGGGTGTGGGCATTGGCCGCGTGGCGTTCGTTGGGGAAGCGGTCGGCCAGCGGCAGGTAACCTGACAGGGCCATGATGCCGGCCAATCGGTGCTGCAGCCGCAGGCCGGTGTGCAGCGCCATGGCGCAGCCTTGGCTAAAGCCCGCCAGCACAATGCGCTCATAAGGGATGCCCCGGGCCACTTCGTTCGCAATCAGCGCGTTGATCGCCCATTCGGACTTTTGAATGCCCCGGTCGTCTTGCCGGTCGGTCAGCTTGGCGCCCGTGATGTCGTACCACGCTGGCATGACATAGCCACCGTTAACGGTGACTGGCATTTTGGGGGCGTGGGGGAACACAAAACGAATGGGCGGGCAGCCCGAAAGGTCCAACTGCGGCACCAAGCTGGCAAAGTCATTGCCGTCGGCACCCAGGCCGTGCAGCCAGATCACGGCGGCCGTGGGGTTGGGGGCAGATTCGAGTTCGATGCGGGGCAGTAGTGTGGTCATGGCAGTGGGCAAAAAGGCAATGGGAGATTATGCAGTTTGCCAGCCGGGCAGCTGGGTGCCTGTTGCCGTTGAATCCGCAATCCGGGGTGGCATTCGCCTTTATTTCAACAAGACCTTATTTTTCGCCACTTTTTGAGAAATCTGATTGAGGGAAACATCAAGGGCGTCCATAAACTCGTTGATCCTGATCGGTTTGGTTAGGTAGCGTACAAAACCCGCCTTCAGTGCCTGTTCGATATCGTGAAGTACCGCGTTTGCCGAAACTGCAATGATGGGGATGTGCGCCGTTTTCGGATTGGCCTGCAACAATTTCATGGCCTCTAGCCCGCTGATGCCAGGGAGATTTATGTCCATCAATATGAGATCAGGCAGGTGGTCTCGCGCCATCTGTATGCCGCTGTTGCCATCCGTCGCAGTCAACAATTTCAAGTCGTTTCGCCGTTCAATCAACGTTTCCACCAGCGCCAGGTTGGCAGGGTTGTCCTCCACATAGAGCAAGGTGTGCTGCGTGATTTTTGCGGTGTTCAATGGAGGCACCATCGCTACAGCGTCGCTGGTTACGTTCGCTGGTGTTACTGATTCTGCCGACAGCGGGAGCTCGAACCAGAAGGTGCTACCGACCCCCACTTCGCTCTGCACGCCGATGACTCCGCCCATCAGCTCTACCAATTGTTTGGTCACGACCAAACCGATGCCGGTGCCATCAGTGTCGCCGGATTCCTGGCCGAGCCGGTTAAAGGGCTGGAACAACTGCTGCACCATTTCGGGTGCTAGCCCATGCCCTGTATCACTGACACTGACGCGCATCCGTTGTTCCGACACAGCCTCGCAGCTTACAGTGACGACGCCATCCGGACGGTTATATTTAATGGCGTTTGACAGCAGGTTGATCATCACTTGTTTGATCCGGGTCTTATCGGCAGTGACATAGCGCTGTTGCATGCCATCGGGAAAACGGACCGCGATGTTATGCGTCACTGCCATCGGCATGATGACCAGCTGATGATCACGGAAGGCCTCTGACAAGTCGATGGACTCTTGCGCCATTGTCAATTTTCCCGATTCGATCAAGGCCAAATCGAGAATTTCATTGATCAGGTGCAGTAAATACCAACCACCCTTCAAGATTTGATCAATCGACATCTTCTGCGTCGGGCTTGGCAACGGTGTGGCGGTTTCCATCAGCTGCGCGAACCCCAACACCGCGTTCAAGGGTGTACGCAGTTCATGGCTCATGTTGGACAGGAACTCTGACTTGGCCTTGTTTGCTTTTTCAGCCACAGCGCGGGCGTCTTCGAGCTCGGTATGTTTTTGATCGAGGTCTGCCTCGATCCGCTTGCGGGCGGTATTGTCTGTGCCGATAAAGAGAAAGCCAATGATGTCTTCCTGCTCGTCGCGCAAGGCAGTCACCGATACGACCGCAGGAAAACGCGTTCCATCGGGCCGGATGTAAGTCAGTTCGACGATATCCTCAATATCGCGCGACGCTTTATAGATCAGCGCGTCCAAACCAGGCGCAATCGTCGTTTTCATTTCCAAGCTGATCTGCGCAGCCCGCCCAATGATTTCCTCAGGATCGGCCAGGCTGTCAGGTGTGATTTTATTGTTCACATCGGCCGCCCGGTATCCCAACATGCGTTCGGCACCGACGTTAAAAATCTGAATCACGCCTTGAAGGTCGGTCGCGATGTAAGAAAAATGGGGATTGTTAAAGATCGCTTTTTGAAGCGCGTCCGTTTTCAGAGACGTTGTTTGACGCTCCGACGCTGCCGTTTCGAAAGAAGACATATCTCTCCTGTGGGAATAGTAGGGTTGAATACGCGTTACTAAAAGTGCCGTTTCCAGACCACCGGCAGTATGACTTTTTAATGTTTCACCTGTGGCTCAACGGGTGGCCGCTGGCATGGCAAGCCCCACTGGGTCATGTTCACCAAAGTGATTTTTCATACCGCGCGCCAGTAATGCCAACCTACAGTTGATTCGAACTAACGCGCTGCTTTGTGAGCATCCGATCAGAAATTGTATTGTCTTTGACGATGTGGGGCCAAACTTACAAAAAGCCCCCCGTGCATGGTGTTTAGGCAGTTCGAACCAATATGCGTGCATGTCCCAAACGCAGGTCCGAAAAAATACCCCCTTCAGAAAATATGTAACGTTGCACTCAACCTCAAGCACAGCAATTTTTCTGAGTCTTATGCAAGATTTGACCGATTCGGACACTTTTACGAACGGCCGAACTTGGCTCGAAACCACAGGGCTCCGGTGGGTCCGCAGTGTCGTTCGTATGATGGCTGCGAGCAGTGCGTGCATGATCGGCGGATACCACCTCTAGAAAGTCTGATTTGACCAAAGAAAATCGCAAGGATAAGAGCCCCGACCCATTGACGATGGCTGTCCCCAGCGGGCGAGGTTCGCGGCTGGCAAGGCTGGGCTGGATGGCTACCGGCATCGCCGGCAGCATGGTGGCCGAAGGCGCACGCCAATTGGCCCAAGGCAACCGCCCAAAAATGAGTGACTTGCTGCTCACACCGGCCAATGCGCGCAGGGTGGCCGACCAGTTGGCCAAGCTGCGGGGTGCCGCCATGAAGGTGGGGCAACTGGTGTCCATGGAAACAGGAGACCTGTTACCACCGGCATTGGCCGACATTTTGGCCCGATTGCGCTCGGACGCGCACGCCATGCCAAAGGCGCAGGTGGCTGGTGTACTGGAGTCCAACTGGGGTAAGGGCTGGGACAAGCATTTCAAACACTTTTCCTACACACCGCTGGCCGCAGCGTCGATCGGGCAGGTGCACCGCGCGCAAACGCACGATGGGCATGACCTGGCCATAAAAATCCAATACCCCGGCGTGGCGGAGAGCATCGACAGCGACGTGGACAACGTGGCGGGGCTGCTGCGCCTGTCGGGTTTGTTGCCCCGCGAACTGGACGTCAAGCCCCTGTTAGGCGATGCCAAGCGCCAATTGCATGAAGAGGCCGATTACCTGCGAGAAGGTGACTACCTGCAGCGATACCGCACCCTGCTGTTGGATTCGCCGCAGTACCTCGTGCCTAAACTGCACCCGGACCTGACGACCCACCACGTGCTGGCCATGGACTACGTGGGCGGCGTGCCGCTGGAAACATTGGTCGACGCACCCCAGGCCACGCGCAACCGGGTGACGGAGTGGCTGTTTGCGCTGCTGCTGCGCGAGCTGTTTGAGTTCCGGCTGGTGCAAACCGACCCCAACTTCGCCAACTACCGGTATGACATGGATACGCAGCAACTGATTTTGTTGGACTTTGGCGCAACCCGGCCCTACAAGGTCGGCATGGCGAGAGACTTTCGGCGCCTGATGACTGGTGCCATGGCCGCTGACCGCGCAGCCATGGCCAAAGCCTGCCTGGACATTGGTTACTTCGATGCGGACCACCAGGCACGGCATAAAGAGGCGGTACTGGACATTGGCATGGATGCGTTGGAGCCGTTTTGCAAGCCCGGCCCTTACGACTTTGCCACCACTGACCTGCCCCAGCGGGTGCGTGCTAGAGGCATTGCGCTGGGCAAGGATCGGGATTTCTGGAAGCTTCCACCCGCCGACGCCATGCTGTTGCAGCGAAAATTTGGTGGGCTGTATCTGTTGGCCATCCGCCTGAAAGCCAGCGTGGACATCCACACCCTGGCCCAAGCTGCGTTTGCGCCGAGCAGAAGGCCACATCAACCGTAATAATGCCCGACATACTCACACCCAGGGTTCAAATGCCGCCAGAAGAAAGCAACCAACTTGGTCAGTTCATTCCCTTGCACTACCACTACCAAATGTTGGAGGACGTTGCAAGGACGACGGCTTTTAAAAGCGCGATTGATGCGGTCGTGCCGGCAGGTTCCAGGGTGCTGGACCTGGGAAGTGGCACTGGCATCTTGTCGTTTTTTGCCGGGCAACGTGCTGAGAGTGTGATTGCCGTTGAATACAACCCGGCCTTGGTCAAGGCTAGCCGGACATTTCTGGATCAGAGCGGCTTGGCGGGCAAGGTGTCCGTTCAGCAAGGGGATGCCGCCACCTTCACCCCTGATGATCCGGTCGATGTAGTCGTTTGCGAGATGCTGCATAGCGCATTGCTGCGTGAAAAACAGATTGAAGTCATTGAGGAATTCAAGTCAAGGTATAGGGCCCGGTTTAACAGCCTCCCGCTGTTCATTCCTGAGGCAACCGTTTTGGCGGCGCAGCCTTTGAGTCATGACTATGACTTCCACGGATTCAAGGCAGCTGTTCCTCTTTTTCAAGACGCGGCAAGCAAGCACGTGAGGTCATTGCCTGTGTCAGATGCCAAAAGTTACGCGACCGTAGATTACCGCGCAGACCTGCCCAGGCGCTTGGAAAGAACGCTACCGTTTGATATTAAAAACGACTGCGAGATCAATGCGATTCGCTTCATCACCAAAAATTTGTTGGCAATTCTTCCAACAGAAATGAGGAGTATCGAGTGGTTCAACCAGCATTTGGTCTTGCCGTTGAACACGCCTTTTTTTGCGCTAGCCGGTAGTACATTGACGCTCAGATTTTCATACGGCGTAGGCGACTCCATTGAGACATTGATGGACTCACTGTCTTGCGGGCCTTAAGCGCTTCATCAAAGCCCTTAGGCTGCTGCGGACCATCAGCCCGTAACATTTTGTGGCATTTGAAGCAGAAATGTTGCAATTGGCCGAGGGTTTATACGGATTTGCAGGACTAGGATGTCTTTACCTTACTTTTTGGAAGAACTCCGATGATTATGCAAACTCCTTTCTTTGGTAAACGCCCCCCAGACCCGCTTGCTCCCCGTTCAATCCAAGGCCAGCCCGCTGGACTATCAGGCGCCAGCGCAAGCGATCGGTTAAATACACCGGTTGCCCCGGCACCAGCGCCCGAGGCGCCCACCAGCAGCGCGGCAGTTTCATCCCATTCGGGCGCTCCCACCAAAGCGGGTGGCAGCAAGCTCACCGTGGGCCCCAATATCAAGCTTAAAGGCGTAGAAATTACCGACTGCGACACCTTGGTGGTCGAGGGTACGGTGGAGGCAACCATGGACTCACGCGTGATGCACATCACCGAGATCGGTGCATTCAAGGGATCGGCCGACATCGACTTTGCGGAGATCTACGGCGAATTCAACGGTGAGTTGACCGTGCGCCAGAAGCTGGTGATCTATTCCACCGGACGGGTGAACGGCAAAGTCCGCTACGGCAGTGTTGTCATTCAAGAGGGTGGCCAGTTAATGGGCGACATCCAGTTTGGCGCAGCCGTCAAATCCAAGGAGTTGCCACCTCCCAAAATCGGCCTGCTGACTGCCGCGTAGCGAGGCCTTTATCGGTCAGCGGGTCGATGCGATGACGATCGCCTGAATTTTTCCGGTGATTTGTCCCGCACCAAAGCGCTGGCTGATGGCTGCAGCTGCAACGTCTGTCGCCTCGTCCAAGATTGCGGCGTTGTTTGCCTCGATTTCATTGCGTAGCGGCGTGCCGGTGCAGTAGGCAATTGCGACAGCCCGCGCCGATTCGGCCGAGCTCTGTGCAGTAACCGTCTCGAAGACATGGGTTCCTGTGAAGCCGCCTTGCACAAGGGCGGCGGCGATCGCCGTTTGGTCGTAGTAGCCGTGCGGTAGCCTTGCCAAAAATCGGGGTGGGTTAGACGGGAACAAGCCCGCCATCGACTGGGTCACGCAGTCTGCAAAATCGTTGTCTTCTATGCGGTCCCAGACGTTGAATAAAAATGTTCCGCCTGGGCGTAGCACCCTGCGTGCCTCTGCAAAGGCGGCAGCCTTGTCGGGGAAAAACATGGCACCGAACTGGCACACCACCGCATCGAATGCGCCATCGTCAAACGGAAGGCGCATGGCATCTGCCTGGCGCCAAGTGACTGAACGACTCGTGCCGATGCGCTCGGCGTGGTCAAGCATGGGTTGATTGAGGTCCGTCGCGACGATGGAAACATGGTGGGGCAAGCGCGCCGCCATGTGCCGGGTGACGACGCCTGTGCCCGCAGCAATCTCCAATACAGCTGACGGCTGAAGCGACACGAGTCTGCGGGTCAGGTCTTCTGCATAAGGGTTGAAGATCATGGGCACCATGTGTTGCTCATACAACTGCGCAATGGACCCTGAGAAAACCCGATCGCCATTGGATGCATTCATGGTGTTTTGCTCCGAAACGTGTATTGCTTAGCCTTGTGAATACACGGACTTGTGAACACTATTCCAAGCGTCGCTTTGTCGGGGAAGAGCGCCATTCAAGCCGCCGTTCAACTGAGGCGCGATGGCGTTGGGGGCTTACTTCTTGTCCATCCAGCCCAGGGTTTTGGCGCTGAGACTTTGGATGTACAGGCGGTCCGTGGTTTCGGTCACGCCCGTGGTCTCGGGGTAGGCGCCGCTGGGGTCTTGTAGGTCGGCCACCACCTTGCCGTCTTCGGTAAAGGCCATTACGTGGCCGTAGGGCTTAGGAATGGGCCACCACGCGCGGGGCAGGCGCAGCACCACCTTGCGCAGCCATGGCATGGTGGCCATGCGGTCAAGGTCGTTGGTGCGCTGGGCGGCAAAGCCCAGCCAGATTTTGCCGTCGGTGCCGCGGGTCAGGTTGTCAGGGTAGCCTGGTAGGTTGTCCAGGAGCACGGTGGCCTGAACCGACTTTTGGGTATCGGCTTTGGCGATGTCGAGCTGGTTGGCAGCGATTGCAATTTTCCAGACCCTAAAGCGCCCGGTCTCGTTGACAAACAGCGTCGTCTCATCTTCGCTCAACGCGATGCCGTTGGCAAAGCTCAGGCCGTGGGCAATCAAACGGCTTTTCTTCGTTTCAGGGTCAAACTCAAACACCCGCCCGGTGGGCGTGCTGTCCATTAGGTCAAGAATGCTCGCCTCCATGGTGCTGCGCCACTTCACCGGGCCAAACTGGGTGGATGCATCGGTGTAATAAATCTTCCCACTTTTGGCCACCGCCACCGCGTCGGTAAACAGCAGCAATTCGCCGCCAAAATGGTTAGTCAACACATAGACAATACCTTCGGGCGTAATCGAGAGCAGACCGCGTTCGGCGTCAGCGCAAATCAAGTTGCCTTTGCTGTCAAAGGCCATGCCCAGCACCCGCCCGCCAGCGTAGGCAAAGGTGGTCTGACCGGTGCCATCGGCTTTCATGCGGTAGACGTTGCCGCTTTCACCGGCGCCGTAAATCATGCCATCCGGGCCTATCGCAACCGTCTCAGGACCTACTTCTCCTCCAAGCTTCATCATCTTGAGGTCAGCCAGTTTGGTGTTACTGGCATGGTCGCCGGTGTATCCGGGGTTGGCCGAGACCGTGTACGCCATTGGTTTGATCGGGATAGGCTTGAACGCCAGGTACCCGGCTGCGGCCAGAAGGGGAATGAGGACCAGGACGGAAAGTATTTTTTTCAAGAAGGTGCTCCTTATCGTGTGAAGGCCACGTTGTAAAAGATCAGTCGATCTGTGCGAGGCTGACGGTAACGTGTCGCCGTTGCTTTTTCAAGAGGGCTAACCCACCTTGTATGCGGGTTGGGGGGTGTTTGATGACAATGCGCCACTTCGAATCGAAAAAGGCCCTGTCAAAGGGCCTTTTTGTTGCAAATTTGGTAAACGTGGGGCGGTTTACTTCTTCTCCAGCCAGCCCAGGGTTTTGGCATTCAGGCTTTGGATGTAGATGCGCTCTTTGGTTTCGGTCGCGCCCGTGGTCTCGGGGTAAGCGCCGCTGGGGTCTTGCAGGTCGGCGACCACTTTGCCGTCTTCGGTGAACGCGATCACATGGCCGTAGGGCTTGGGCACGGGCCACCAGGCGCGGGGCAGGCGCAGCACGATCTTGCGCACCGATGGCCATTTGGCCATGCGATCGAGTAGGTTGGTGCGTTGTTTGACAAACCCGAGCCAAATTTTTCCGTCGGTGCCGTGTGTCAGGTTGTCAGGGTAGCCTGGCAAATTGTCCAGCAGCACGCTGGCTTGGGCCGCAGTTTGGGTGTCCAGCGTTTGCACGTCTAGGTTGTTGGCGGTGGTGGCAATCTTCCAGACCCGAAAGCGACCGGTTTCGCTGACGAAGAGCGAGGACTCGTCTTGCCCCAGCGTTATGCCGTTAGCAAAACTCAAACCGTGCGCCACGATGCGTGTTGCTTTGGTGGCAGGGTCGTATTCCAGCACGCGACCGGTGGCGGAGTTCTCCATCAAATCCAGTATGCCGGCCTCTAAGGCGCTGCCCCACTTTTCGGGGCCAAAGCGGGTGGACGCATCGGTGAAGTAGATCTTGCCGTTCTTGGCCACCACCACACCGTCGGTAAACAGCAGGGGCTCGCCGTTGAATTTGTCGACCAGTACGGTGACCTTGCCCTCGGCGTCGATGGACAGCAGGCCGCGCATGGCGTCGGCGGCAATGATGTTGCCTTGGGCGTCAAAGCCCAAACCCAGGGTGCGTCCGTCGGTATATCCCAAGGCACTGTCGCCTTTGCCGTCGGGGTTCATGCGCACCACATTGCCGCTGACCATACCAATGTAGAGCTTGCCGTCGGGGGATACGGCTATGGTCTCGGGGCCCACTTCGCCATGCAGCTTGATGGCTTTTAAGTCCGCAAGGCCAGTGTTGGTGGCATGGACGCCGGTGTACCCCGCATTGGTCGGTATGGTGTAAGCCATGGGCTTGATCGGCACCGGCTTAAATAGCAGGTAACCGATCAATGCCAGCAGGGGTAAGCCGACCAGAATAAAGAGAATTTTTTTGATCACAGATGTTCCTCGTGCGCGGCGTTCGCGTTGTAGTTATGAATGGGACCCGGCGCATTATCGGCCGTAACGACCGGTCCATGCCTTCTCAATGGCCTCGACCCAACTGCCGTTGGGTTCTGGCAACGTAGTTGCCGTTAGCACCACCTGTCCGGGTAAAGGCTTAGCCGCAAAGTTGGCGCGCTGGGCTGGCGGCAACGCTGCAACGTCCAGCACGGTGGGGTCTCCCCACACCGCAATGTCGGCCTTGCGCGCCTGGGCTTCGGCGCCCATCAAAAAGTTGATAAACACCTGTGCACCTTCTTTGGCGTTGGCATTAAACGGAACCGCCAAAAAGTGGGTGTTGCCAATGGTGCCGCTCTTAAATTGGTAGCTGACCACGCTGGGCGCGAGGCGCTTAGCGGCTATTTCGTTGGCTGCCTCATTGGGGTTGAAGGTGATGCCCAGCATGAGCTCGCCATCAGCCATCATCTGGCGCACAGCGGCGGCGTTTTGGGGGAACTGCTTGCCCTTGCGCCACAGGTGAGGGTGCAGTGCGTCTAGGTATTTCCACAGCGGCGCGGTTACTGTGGCGAAGGCTTCGGGCGTCACCGGTTGGTACAGCGCCGAGCGGTCGGGGTTGAGGTCTAGCAGCAGTTGTTTGATGAACGTGGTGCCATGAAAATCGGGCAGGCGAGGGTAGGTCACCCGGCCCGGCTTGGCTTTGGCAAAGGCCAGCAGCTCGGCCGGGTTTTGCGGCGGCTTGGGTACACGCTTGCTGTCCACAAAAAAGGTGAGCTGCGCCATGCCCCAGGGTGCCTCCATGCCCGCCACGGGCTCTGAAAAGTCAATGCGGGTGGTTGGCTTGCCTTGTACATCGACATAAGCGTAGGCGGGAAGTTGTTCGGCAAAGGGGCCCATCAGCAGGCCCTCGGTTTTCATGGCCAAAAAGTTTTCGCCATTAATCCAGACCATGTCCACTGAGCCACCGCTGAGCTTGCCCGCAGCCTTCTCGCCACGCACCCGCTTGACCACGTCGGCGGTGTCGGTCACCTTGACGTGCTCCACCGTTACGCCAAAGCGCTTTTGCACCTCGGCCCCGGCCCACTGGATGTAGGCGTTGATGTTGCTGCCACCACCCCAGGCATTGAAGTACACCGTCTGTCCCCGCGCCTTGCGCTCAATGTCGCCCCACGCGGCGGTGCTTTGGGCAAATGCGGGTAGGGCGAGGCTGGCGGCGGTGAGGGAGAGGGCGTGGCGGCGGGTGATTGGGTAGGGCATGGCGGTTATTGGGTGCGGTGGGTCGGGGCAAAGATCGGTCAATTTCAGTCTGGCGAACTGGCGAGGAGGCACAGCGTAACACCGGCTCGCTGGGGCGAGGTGTGGGGTGGCTGGCGCGGGCGTGGGACTCTGGGGGTCTTGGGGGGCAGGGGTATGGGCACTGGCTGAGGGCCTCATGGTGCGGGTACGCACAAATCGGCCCACAGCCAGTGCCCATTCCCCTGCGAAGGGGCGATGTGGCCCGCCTAGGTATGGGAGTGCAATGTTCGGTCTGCCAGAATGTTTAGATACTGTTGGACAATGTTGGCTGCAAACCGGTTTAAGGAGGATGTTATGGTTAACTTAGGGCGCAGTGGTCGGCGTATTGGGCATTTTTGGGTGCTCAGGGAATTGAGTTACCTCCTATGACACGGTGCCCACATTGCGTAAAGTTGGGAGTCACTTCCTTTGCGACGAGGTGGTCGAGCCGTGAGCAGCCAGCGGTATGCAATCACTGCGGCGGGTTGTCACATGTGATTGCGAGTACGAGTTCCGGTATTTTCGTTGTTTCCCTTCTCATCGTCGGTACCTTTTTTCTAATTGGTGCCGTGAACGATCTCCCGTTTTTGGGTTGGATCGGGTTACCGGTGGCTGTTGGACAAAACGTTTGGGCTTGGAAGCGGGCGAAACTCTGGCCAATTTCAGGTGATAGCGCAAATGCTTCGCGTCGAGGTGGCTGGATATTTAATACCCTTGCACTGTTAGGAATTCTCTGGTCATGACCGGTAAACCTTGAATACGTTTTAACCGGTCGTCTCGCGAAGGCACGCGACATCAGGTCGCTACTTCGCGATGTCTGCCGCATGTCGATGGCTTTCAACATTCAGCACACTTATTGCCACCGTTGTCGCGCAAACAATGGAATTGGTGTTCGCCCATACCCGCCACCCCACAAAGCCACTTTTCGCCCCAACGGGTATGGCCGCAGCCGATTTGTGCGCGTTTGGCACCATGAGGCGAGCGGCCATACCCGTTGGGGCAGGCCGCAGACGCTACATTTTTCATAGCTGCTTGCGCACGTTCCATGAGGTCTAGAAGCCGATTTGACCCTAAAAATGCAGCGACTGAACCCAAGTATCCCAGCCGTAAATCAGTGCGAAGTGGCGATGTTGCCCGCCTCGGTATGGGATGCAGTGGTCGGTCCGCCAGAATATCGAGATACGATTGATAAAGTCGAAAAGCGGTCAATCTTTGGCCGCATGCCAGGCACAGGGGGAATTGATGGTCAACTTATTGAGCAGCGGTCAGAATATCGAGCATTTTTTGGTGCTCTGGAAGTTACGCTATGCCTAATAATTCACTGCTACGGCTCGCTTTTCTCGTCTGCTTGCTTCCTTCTCTTGCGAGCGCTGGCGAGATTATTGGTTACTACGAAGCGCAGCCCGATTTTGGTGGGGCTAAAAATCGCTTCTGCGTTGAAAAGGCACGCGGTGGTGAATTCAGCGTAGCTATAGCCAC
>JBBRNS010000023.1:0-27778 GCA_038230175.1 Burkholderiales bacterium | reverse complement strand
TATAGCGGCTTCACTGCAAGTTGACCCATTGTTAAGTGTTGCAGAGCATATTAATAGTGCTTCCCAAAACGGTGCAATAAGCTTTGACGATGCGCATCGGTTGATTGCAGAAATGGTCAACTCAGCCAACCTTACCGAGCACGTACATACGGCTTTGTTGACCTATCAGGCACAGCATCAGAAATCTTATGCTTTGGCGGTCTACATTGGTATGTACGACTATAAATTGGCCTTCAAATTCAGAGGTACCGACCTTATTAGTAAGACCTCCGAAAGACAGCTGGCCCAGTTCATGTTGCACATATCCGAGGCTAAGCAGCAGCTCAGTACCGCAGTTACGCTTTCTTCGCGTCCATATCTTGCCTATACAGCGCTCATAAGCGTTGAAAAGTCGAACGGTACTTACGTCGATGCAAAGCGGGCGTTCGATCAAGCGGAGGCTATTTATCCCGAAAACGTGAGCGCAAAACTTGCCTACGTTCCATCACTTTCACCAATGTGGGGTGGTTCGATGGCGATGCTGGAGGCTTATGGCGAAAAGCTAGCCCAGAGCAAGCTACCTGACTCCGTAAAAAATCCTGTCACCGCAAGTATCCTTGCAAACAAGGCTATCGTCCTGTGGTCGTCCGTCAAGAAAGAAGACGCGGGAGATCTGTATTTACAGGCATTCCAGCTTGATTACAGTGAATTGAAATATGCTGGATACGCTTACAACGCGTTCAAACAGGAAAATTTGCCGCAAAAGATGCTCGCTGTTTGCAACAGCGTGCTACAGGTGTCGCCAGAAAATGTCGACTATTTGAACAAACGCGGCTATCTCTATCAGACTGAGTTGGCCAATTGGCCCATGGCACTAAAAGACTATGAAGTCGCCGCATCACTCAATAACGGTTGGGCGCTGCACCAAGTAGGCCTTGCATATATGCTCGGGTCCGGCAATACACCACGAGACTACGACATGGCCCATGATGCTTTATCCAAAGCCATTGCACAGGGCTACGTCAAGGCCAACGAAACTCTCGCTTCATTGAAAAACTACGGAAGTGATTTACCGCACCGAGGCGGAAAGATTGAGATTCGACCAGCAAGTCCGATCTACAAGCAAAAGTGAGGTGTCCCCCATTAATTCAACACGCCAAATGCCAGTGCCGAGCTAATCACACACGATCAAAAGCCATTCATTTGGCGAGATGCTTAGCCTGATGCTAGTTTGGTCACATGCAACCGCGCCTAAGTGCTGGCCCACTTTGACGGGTTACGTGGGTTTTCGCGATCCAAAACTCTAACGTAGTGCGGCAACACGTCGCGGCATGACTGACGGCTTTGCACTTGACGCCACTTCCGCAACTGGCCCAAAGCAGGTATTTACGGGGCACCACGCACTGGTTTTCTACGTATTAAATGGCATCTATGCCAGGCTTCACAGTGCAGCGCAAGGCAGGGCTCGCGTCCCATTTCACACGGATCACGACTGGACTTCGCTACAAGCGCGGTCTTTTGAAGGCCAATTGACACTAGACCGACCGGTCTATAGAATTCGTCGCATGTCGACAAATTCCACCAACACCCCCACCGCTGACCCCACCTCCACCCGGGACCGCCTCATCGCCGCCATGCGCGATGCATTGCAACGCAAGGGCTTTCACGGTGTCGGTTTGAGCGAGCTTTTAGCCAACGCCAACGCGCCCAAAGGCGTGCTGTACCACCACTTTCCCGGTGGAAAGGCGGAGCTGGCAGTGGTCACTATCAACGCCATCGTGGTGCAGCTCACAGCGGGCCTGCAGCACATCAGCCACAAGGCCGCGAACCCACTGCAAGCACTGACCGTCTGGATGGGCGCCGCGCAAAAGTCGCTGTCTGACAGCGGGTATGAAAAAGGCTGCCCCTTGGCGGCCATCGCACTGGAATCCACCCCAGAAGACACGGCTATTCGTGAGGCACTGGCCGCAGGCTTTGTCGCCATTCGGTCGCAATTGGCAGCCACGCTGGCAAACGCGGGGATTGAGGCTGCCAAGAGCCGCCAACTGGCCGCCCTCATTGTTTCGGCCTACGAGGGCGCATTGGTGCAAGCGCGAGTGGCCGGCAGCGTCGACGCCATGCGCGATACCGCAGACGCACTCATGGATTTGGTGCGAATGCACCTGCCCAACCCGCCCGACGCCACGCACACCACCCCTGTCGCTTGAACCTGAAAGGACGCCATGAAGCCAACTCCTACACCGGCCGCTGCACCTGAAACGATTGTGCTGCGCACCGAAGACCATTACCCCATCACCGCGCTGCGCTACCCGGCGGCTGGAGCCGTAAAAGGCCATTTGATAATGGCAGGCGCCACTGGCGTGCCACAGGGCTTTTACCGGCAGTTCGCCGCGTTTGCCGCCAGCCAGGGGTACACCACGCTGACGCTGGATTACCGGGGCATTGGCCTGTCCAAACCGGCAAGCCTCAAGGGCTTTCGCATGCAATATTTGGATTGGGCGCGTTATGACCTGCGCGCTGCAGTCGACTACATGGCCAGCGACACCGTGCCCCTGTTCATGGTGGGCCATTCTTTTGGCGGGCATGCATTTGGCTTGCTACCCAACCAGGCGCGCGTGGCCCGCTTGTACACCTTTGCCACAGGTGCTGGCTGGCACGGGTGGATGCCCCGTGCAGAGCAATTCAGGGTACTGCTCATGTGGCGCATCGTGGGGCCCATCATCACCCGCGTAAAAGGCTACCTGGCATGGAAGCAACTGGGCATGGGCGAAGACCTGCCGCTGGGTGTCTACCAAGACTGGAAGCATTGGTGCCGCTTTCCCAACTACTTTTTTGATGACCCCGCCATGGCGCATGTGCAGGGCCAATTTGACCGTGTGACAACACCCATCGTTGCGGCCAATGCCACAGACGACCTGTGGGCCACCCCCGCCTCGCGCGACGCATTTATGGCGGGTTACCGCAATGCGAACTGGCAGCCCGTCACCATTGACCCCGCCCACGGGCATGGCCCGATAGGCCACATGGGCTACTTCCGTAGCCGCGCACAACCCCTGTGGGAAAGCGCTTTGCAGTGGTTTGGCGAACACACCAGCACGCCACCCCTGCCCGCCCAATAACGCCAAGCCAAGCCAAACGGAAATCAAGCCATGACTACCCAACCCCACCCCGCCAAAGATGCATCGGTTGAAGCCTTTTCGCAATGCGTTCACACACGGCGCAGCGTGCGCGACTTTGCCCCCACACCCATACCGCAGGCGCTACTCGATGCGGTGCTGGCCGACGCCAACCACGCACCCAGCTGGTCCAACACCCAGCCCTACCGCATCGCCGTGGCGTCGGGCCCGGTGCGCGACCGTTTGGCGCGGGACCTGAGCGGGCGCTTTGACAAAGGCATGGCGGCACAAAATGGCGGCTGGTTGGGCAAGGCCAAGCTGCTGCTCAACCGCGACGGGCTACCCGATGGGGACTACACCGTCAACTTTGAATACCCACAAGACCTACAGCCCCAGCGCCGCGCCACCGGCCACGGCTTGTACGAACTGCTGCGCATTGGCCGCAAAGACCATGCCGCGCGGGAAGCCCAGATGCGGCGCAATTTTGAATTCTTTGGCGCACCGACCGCCATCTTCGTGTTTGTCCACGGTGGTCTCGGCCCCTTCTCAGCACTGGATGCGGGCATTTACATCCAAACCCTGATGCTTAGCGCGCACGCCCACGGGCTGGGCACCTGCGCACAAGGTGCACTGGCCACATGGGGTGGCCCGGTGCGTGCCGCGTTTGACGTGCCCAAACAGTACAAGCTGCTGTGTGGCCTGTCCATCGGGTATGCGTCGGATCATACGGTCAACCTTTACAACCCAGGGAGCCGGCCCGCGACAGACCTGCAACTACCAACATCGCTATCGTTTTAATAGCTACTTGCGCACATTCTGCGAGGGCTAGCGGGCGATTTGACCTCTAAAACCCCGCAGGCTGACGCTCAGCGCACTTTACCCGCTGGCTTTACACCTGGTCCTCGGCGCCCCGCACCGTTGTCACGCGGTGGCAAGCCGGTGTGCTGGGTCAACATCCGACCCTTGACCGGGGCGGCAGACTGCACCGGCGCAGCCGTTTTACGTGCACCACCGGTGGGTTGAGCACTGGTACCGGCCGTGGGGGTCGAATTCTTTTTGCGCGCACTTTGGTAGCCGCCATCGCCCAGGGGCTGAAAGGTCGGGATCAAATGGTGCTTGCCGTTGCCCACCAGGTCGGCACGGCCCATGGCCTTGAGGGCCTCGCGCAAGAGCGGCCAGTTGTTGGGGTCGTGGTAGCGCAAAAATGCTTTGTGCAGGCGGCGGCGTTTCTCGCCGCGCACGATGTCGACGTTCTCGTCGTCACTCTCCACCGCGCGATGAATCTTGCGCAGCGGGTTGCGCCCCGAGTGGTACATGGCCGTAGCCGTGGCCATGGGGCTGGGGTAAAAGGTTTGCACCTGATCCGCCCTGAAGCCATTTTTCTTGAGCCAAATGGCCAAGTGCATCATGTCCCCATCGCTGGTGCCCGGGTGGGCGGCAATGAAGTACGGAATCAAAAACTGCTTTTTGCCCGCCTCGGCGCTGAACTTCTCAAACAGGGTTTTGAACTTGTCGTAGCTGCCAATGCCTGGCTTCATCATCTTGGTCAGCGGGCCGCTCTCGGTGTGTTCTGGAGCGATCTTGAGGTAGCCGCCCACGTGGTGCTGCACCAGTTCTTTGACGTACTCGGGGCTCTTCACCGCCAAGTCGTAACGCAGGCCAGAGCCAATCAAAATCTTCTTAATGCCTTTGAGCGCCCTGCCCCGGCGGTACATGCTGATCAGCGGGCCGTGGTCGGTGGTCAGGTTCTGGCAAATGCCGGGGTAGACGCAGCTGGGCTTGCGGCAAGCGGCTTCAATCTCAGGGCTGCGGCAGCCCAGGCGGTACATGTTCGCCGTGGGGCCGCCCAGGTCTGAGATGGTGCCGGTAAAACCCTTCACCTTGTCGCGAATGTCTTCAATCTCTTTGATCACCGAGTCTTCTGAGCGGCTTTGGATGATGCGGCCCTCGTGCTCGGTAATGCTACAAAACGTGCATCCACCAAAGCAGCCGCGCATGATGTTGATCGAGAAGCGAATCATCTCCCACGCCGGGATCTTGGTGGCGTGGTCATGGCTGCCGTTCTCGTCCGCATAACTGGGGTGCGGGCTGCGGGCGTAGGGCAGGTCAAACACAAAGTCCATCTCAGCCGTGGTCAGCGGGATGGGCGGTGGCGTGATCCACACGTCACGCGCGGTCACGCCGTCACCGTGGGCCTGCACCAGCGCTCTAGCATTGCCAGGGTTGGTCTCTAAGTGCAGCACGCGGTTGGCGTGGGCATACAAAATGGGGTCGCTTTTGACCTGCTCGTAGCTGGGCAGGCGGATGACCGAGCGCTCACGCGGCGGCACCTTGAGCTTGCCCCGGCCCTGCAGCGCTGGGTTGGGCATGAAGGTGAGCGGCTGGATGCTGGCATTCACGATGCTGCTGGTGTTCACCGCATTTTTAGTGCTATTTTGGCCGCTAGCCCTCGTAGAACCTGCGTAAGCAGCTACTGAATCAATAGCATCGGTATTGGCACCGCTTGCCTCTGCGGCTTGCGCCACCGCTTTGGCCTCGTCCTCTTTCGCGCAAGTGCTGCCCTGCGACGCCGCCTGCTCGGAGGTGGTCATGTAGGGGTTGATGTGCGCCTCAACGCGGCCCACTTCGTCCACGCTGGTGGAGTCAATCTCAAACCAACCCTTGCCGGTCTCGTCATCCGGGCGGCGCACAAATGCGGTGCCACGCACGTCGGTAATGCTGTGCACCGGCTCTTTGGCGCCAAGGCGGTGGGCAATCTCCACAATCGCGCGCTCGGCATTGCCGTAGAGCAGCAGGTCGCACTTGGCGTCCACCACAATGCTGCGGCGCACTTTGTCCGACCAGTAATCGTAGTGGGCAATGCGGCGCAAGCTGCCTTCGATACCGCCCAACACGATGGGCACGTCTTTAAACGCCTCGCGGCAGCGTTGGCTGTAGACGATGGCGGCGCGGTCGGGGCGCTTGCCGCCCACGTCACCGGGGGTGTAGGCGTCGTCACTGCGGATCTTGCGGTCGGCGGTGTAGCGGTTGATCATCGAATCCATGTTGCCCGCGGTCACGCCCCAAAACAGGTTGGGTTTCCCAAGAGCCTTGAACGCCTCGGCACTGGTCCAGTCGGGTTGGGCGATGATGCCAACCCGAAAACCCTGTACCTCTAACATGCGGCCAATCACCGCCATGCCAAAACTGGGGTGGTCTACATAAGCGTCACCGGTGACCAAGACAATGTCACAACTGTCCCACCCCAAGCGATCCATCTCGGCGCGTGTCATGGGCAAAAACGGGGCGGTGCCAAAGCGCTTGGCCCAATACGGGCGGTAGCTGCTCAGCGGTTTTGCGGCGCGCGCAAAAAAAGAAACGTCAACAGGGGCGTTCATGGCAATCCAAGGGGTTAGCCAGCGATTTTAAGGTTTTACGCTTGGCCGCGCTACCGAAAGGGCTACAAGGCCCGCCCGCAACATCGCCTAAACCCCCGGCACCACCACAAACTGCCCCAGCGCCGCACTGCGCTCGCCAATGGTTAGCAACTGCATGGCCGCCTCAACGTGGTCTGGGCGCACCGCTGGGTGGGCCTGGGTGCCTTGCAAATGGGCCGCCAACTGGGCATAAAACGCCAGGTAGTTGCCCGTCGGGTTGGGGGCAGTGGACACCTGCAGCCCTTGTGCCGTAGCCACGGTCAAACGTCTGGGCACAGGATCATGCCCCCAGCCTGCGGGACCGGTGGAGTTAGGCCGCTGGCCCGCTTTGAGGGCGTCTTCTTGCACATCAAGCCCGTATTTGACAAACGAGCCCAGCGTGCCGTGCACCACAAAGCGGGGTCCCAACTCTGGCACCAG
This sequence comes from Burkholderiales bacterium, assembly GCA_038230175.1. Taxonomy (GTDB): domain Bacteria; phylum Pseudomonadota; class Gammaproteobacteria; order Burkholderiales; family Burkholderiaceae_C; genus Allorhodoferax. The sequence goes on along the minus strand of JBBRNS010000023.1, from coordinate 20,847 downwards.
CGTACTGCCATGCAATATGGCACGCAGGCCGGGGTGACGGCTGCCAAACCGCAGCGTGGCGTGAAAGTAATCGTTGACCTGTGCACCGTCGCGCTGGCAGGCCAGGTCCAGCAACATGTCATCGGGTGGGCCAAAAAGCTGCAAACACTGGTCCACCAGGTGTGCGCCCAGGTCAAACCATAGCCCCGAGCCCGGCAAGTCTTGCTCGCGCCATCGGTCTGGCACCACCGGGCGGTAGCGGTCAAAGTGCGATTCAAAATGGACAACGCGCCCCAGCACGCCGCTGGCCAACACCTGCTGCAGGGCCAAAAAGTCGGCATCCCAGCGGCGGTTTTGAAACACGGTGAGCACCCTGCCCTGCGCGTGGGCGGTTTGCAGCAAATCTTGCGTTTGCGCCAAGGTCACAGTGCAGGGCTTGTCTACCACCACGTGTTTTCCGGCCTCCAAGGCTTCGCGGGCCAAGGGGTAATGGCTTTCGTTGCCGGTGGCAATCACCACCAGATCCACTTGGGGGTCATCAAACGCCTGCTGCGCAGTTGCTACCACCGGCACATCGGGCCAATCGGCCCTCACGACGGCGGGTTTACTAGAGCACACCACCGCCAGTTGCATTGCGGGTGTGCCGCTGATCAGTGGCGCGTGAAAAATGCGGGCGGCATTGCCGTAGCCGATCAAGGCGACGGGCAGGGGGCGGTTAAGGTTGGGTACGAACTGGCGCATGGGGCGATCATCCCTTGAAAGCGGGAGGTTTGCCAACCACGGCCAACTGAGCCACAACGGCAAACCAAAAGTCCCATAAAAAATGCACCCTGTGCTGGCCCCGCCTTGACGCACAAAAGCGACAGCTTCCCTTTTTTACGACTGACCGTAGAATGAACTTTCGATTTTTTAAACAACCGGTGCCATTGCGGCCGGCAACCACTAAAGGATTTCCCTCTATGAAGAAACTTCTACTGACGATTGCCCTTGGCACCGTTTGCGCATTCTCGTTTGCGCAGGGCAAAGACCTCAAGGTCGCCATTGACCCGACCTACGAGCCCTTTACCTTTAAAACAGCCGACGGCAAGCCAACTGGGTTTGACGTGGACATCGCCAGCGCCCTGTGCGCACAAATCAAACGCAAGTGCGTGTTTGTAGAACAGGTATGGGACAGCATGATTCCCGGCTTGCAGGCCAAGAAGTACGACGTGATCATCAGCTCACTGTCGATCACCGAAGACCGCCAAAAGGTCATTGATTTCACCGACAAGTACTACAACACGCCCAGCCGCGTGGTGACAAAAAAGGACGTCAAGTACACCGGCCCCGCCTCCATCAAGGGCAAGAAAATTGGTGTACTTAAGGGTTCAACCCAAGAGAAATACGCCATGGGCGAACTCAAGTCGGCGGGTGTGGAAGTAGTCCCTTATGAGGCACAAGACCAGGTCTATCTGGACATCAAAGCGGGGCGCCTGGACGGGACCGTAGCCGATTATGTGGAAGTGACCGGCGGTTTCTTGAGCAAGCCCGAAGGCAAAGACTACGAGTTGAAGGGTGAAGAGCTCTACACCCAGAAATATTTTGGCACTGGCGTGGGCATTGGCCTTCGCAAAGGTCAGACCGCTTTGAAGGCGGATTTGAACAAAGCCATTAGCACCATTCGCGCCAATGGCACGTACAAGGCAATCAACGACAAGTACTTCAAGTTCGACGCGTACGGCAAGTAATCTTGAACCACCTACAACGTCGACGCGGGGCACGCCCTGCGTCGACGTTTGTTTTTGAGAGATACTCAAACGCATGAGTGGTTATTTCACAGCAATTTTGCAGGGTGCCATCCTCACCGTTGGTGTCTCCCTGGCAGCCTTATTGGTCTCTGTAGTACTGGGCTTACTCGGCGCCGCGGCCAAGCTCTCCGGGCGCACCCCCCTGGTGGCCATTGCTACGCTCTACACCACCATCATCCGCGGTATTCCAGAGCTAGTGTTGATGCTGTTGGTGTTTTATGGCGGCAGCATTGGCATCAACAACACCATTGAGTGGATCGCCAACACCGCCTGGATGACCCAGTTGGGCTGGATCACCACCGACACCACGGTCGACATTGAACCGTTTACGGCGGGTGTCATCACCATTGGCTTCATCTACGGCGCCTTTATGACCGAGACCTTTCGCGGCGCCATCCTCTCGGTGCCAAAGGGGCAAATGGAGGCCGCATGGGCCTTTGGCATGGGCCGCACCCGCACCTTTCTGCGCATTACCGCCCCTCAAATGGTGCGTTACGCCCTGCCCGGCTTCACCAACAACTGGCTGGTGCTGATCAAAGCCACTGCCTTGGTCAGCCTGATTGGCTTGCAAGAGATGACCTACCTGGCCAAGCAGGCCAGTGCAGCCACGCGGGAGCCATTCATCTTCTTCTTGTTCACCGCAGCGCTGTTTCTGGTCTACACCTCGGTGTCACTGTATGGGTTGCGCAAGCTCGATGAATACATGAGCCGTGGTGCGGTGCGGGGGCGGCTGTAAATGAACTGGTCCATTTTTCTGGAGCCGTCGACCCTGGCGCTGTATGGTGGGGGCATTGTCACCACGCTGACCCTGCTGTTTTCGTCCGTGGCCGTGGGTGCTGTTTTGGCCCTGGTTTTTGCGCTACTGCTCACCGGCCCGTGGCCGTTTTTGCGCTGGATCGTGGGGGTGTATACCTATGTCATTCGCGGTACGCCCTTGCTGATTCAGGTTTACCTCATCTATTACGGCTTGGCACAACTAGAGTGGATTCAGATGCGCTGGGACAGTGTGTGGCCCTGGACCCATTTCAAAGAGCCCTTCTTTTGCGCGCTGCTGGCCTTTAGCCTGAACACCGCCGGCTACACCGCTGAGATGTTGGCCGGTGCCATTCGCGAGACCAGCGCGGGCGAGATCGAAGCCGCGCAGTCGTTTGGCATGAGCCGCTTTCAAGTCATGCTGCATATCGTGCTGCCCAGTGCTATGCGCCGCACGCTGCCAGCCTACAGCAACGAGGTGGTGATGATGCTGCACAGCACCAGCCTGGCCAGCGCGGTGCCCGCTTTGATTGACGTGACCGAGGCCGCCAAACGCATTTACTCAGAGTTTTACCTGCCGTTTGAGGCCTACCTGGCGGCGGCTGGCATTTACCTGATTGCCTCGTTTTGCCTGATTGGTTTTTTCAAGCTCTGCGAGGGGCGCATGTTGGCCTACCTGGCCCCGCGCAAAGCCTAAAGGTCTATTTGTATGCGCCGTGTTGATCACCCCTTACTCGCCACCAGCCTTGGCTCCCACCGAACGCTCACCAGCTTTCACTTCGGATCCCCTGGTGCAATGGGTGGAACGGGTGCAACCACCGGCCCAAAGGTTTACATCCAGGCCAGCCTGCATGCCGAAGAACTTCCGGGCATGCTGGCGGCCCACCATTTGCATGCTTTGTTGGCCCGTGCCGAGGCTGCAGGTCAGGTCGTGGGTGAAGTGGTCTTGGTGCCGGTGGCCAACCCCATCGGGCTGGCGCAGCGCGTTAGCCACAAACCCATGGGGCGCTTTGAACTGGACTCGTCCGAAAACTTCAACCGCAACTACCCGGACTTTGCGCGGGCTTTGTTGCCAACCTTGCGCCCCCTCTTGGGCGACGACGCACAGGCTAATGCCGCCACCGTGCGCCGCGCCATGGGCGACTACCTGGCCCGCTGGACACCCAGCACCGAGTTGCAAAGCATGCGCCGTACGCTGCTCACGCTTGCGTTTGACGCCAGCGTGGTGCTGGATTTGCACTGCGACTGCGAAGGCGTGGTGCACTTCTTCACCGAAGAACCCTGCTGGCCCGCCATGGAGCCGCTCACCCGCTATCTGCAGTGCCAGACTATTTTGTTAGCCAAAAAGTCGGGCAGTATGCCGTTCGACGAATGCCTGTCCAGCGTCTGGTGGCAAACGGCGCTGGCCGTTGCGGAGGCCGGCATACCCATACCGCAGGGCTGCTTGAGCGCCACCATTGAGCTGCGCGGGGAGATAGACGTCTGCCACGACATGGCCCGCGCCGATGCACAGGCCATTTATTCGTATTTGCAGCATGTTGGCGCCATTACCGGGCAGCCCTCACCCATGCCTGCAGCCCAATGCCAAGCGACACCGCTGGCCGGCTCAGAGACCCTAAAAGCACCGGCCGCCGGAGTGGTTGTTTTTGCCGCCCAGGTGGGCCAAATGATGCAACTTGGCGACCTCGTGGCTGAAGTGGTAGACCCCCTAAGCCAGCAAACCCACCGGGTATTGGCTGGGGTTGCTGGCACTTTTTACGCCCGCATTCGCGACCGCTACGTCCACGCCGGCAATGAATTGGGGAAAATTGCCGGCGCCACTCCGTTCAAAACAGGCGAGTTGTTGGGCGCGTGAAAATGCCCCACACACCAACACTTTTCGCCCTGTTACCGCAAGACCTATGACACCCAAGCCCATCAAACTCCAGGTCGACAACATCCACAAGCGTTTTGGCGGCAACGAGGTGCTCAAGGGGGTTTCCTTAACCGCCCATGCGGGTGATGTCATCAGCATCATTGGCAGCTCGGGCTCAGGGAAAAGCACATTTCTGCGCTGTATCAACCTGCTGGAAAAGCCGCACGAAGGCCGCATCGTGGTCGCCGGTGAAGACATCAAACTCAAGGCCGGTGCGCACGGTGAACTGGGTGCCGCCGACGCCAAGCAACTTGCCCGCATGCGCACCAAGCTGGCCATGGTGTTTCAGCACTTCAACCTGTGGGCGCACATGACGGTGCTGCAAAACATCATCGAGGCCCCCATCCATGTGCTGGGCATGCCGCATGACCAAGCCATTGCCACAGCCCGCAAATACCTGGCCAAAGTGGGCTTGGATGGCAAAGAAGACAGCTACCCCGGCCACCTCAGTGGTGGGCAGCAGCAGCGGGTCGCCATTGCCCGTGCATTAGCCATGGAGCCCGAAGTGATGCTGTTTGACGAACCCACCAGCGCGTTAGACCCCGAGTTGGTGACCGAGGTGCTGAAAGTGATGAAGGACCTGGCACTGGAGGGGCGCACCATGGTCGTGGTCACCCACGAGATGGGTTTTGCCCGCGAGGTGTCTAACCACGTCATCTTCTTGCACCAAGGCCGCATCGAAGAGCAAGGCCCACCCGCCCAGGTGCTCACCGCCCCCAAGAGCGAGCGATTGGGGCAGTTTTTGGCGGGTAGCCTGAAGTAACACGCACGTTGCGGGTGTTTACGCGTTCGCCTAAGCGACTGCCAGGCTTTTTTTTGGCCAGAATTGCATGCCAAACGGGCTCCCAGCCCTCGTAAACATTGCGTAGCCAGCTACTATATTTGTAGCATTTACAATCCCCAAAGCCTGCGTTTACCTTTGAGGACCCTGCCCGCCATGCTTAATTTTTTGCCCGCACCCCTGATAGGATTGATCGCCAGCATCCTCATGGCGATCAACGCCCTGATATGGGTGCCGATTTTGTTGCTGGTCTCCATGGTCAAACTGGTGCTGCCGTTCAAGCGGGTGCGCCTCTTGATAGACCCCATTTTGTTGGCCATTGCCGAGGCCTGGATCGACGGCAACGGCATCTGGATGAACCTGACCCAACGCACCGAGTGGGACGTGCAAGGCATCGAAGGCCTCAACCCCAAAGGCTGGTACCTGGTCAACAGCAACCACCAATCGTGGGTGGACATTTTGGTGCTGCAACGTCTGCTAAACCGCCGCGTGCCGCTGCTCAAATTTTTTATCAAACACGAGCTGATTTGGGTGCCGGTGATGGGCCTGGCCTGGTGGGCACTAGAGTTTCCGTTCATGCGCCGCCACAGCGAAGAGTTCCTCAAAAAGCATCCCGAAATGCGGGGTAAAGACCAAGAAACCACCCGCCAAGCCTGCGAGAAATACGCGCTCATCCCCACCAGCGTGATGAACTTTCTGGAGGGCACCCGTTTCACCCCGGCCAAGCAGGCCCACCAAAAATCACCCTACCGCCATTTGCTCAAGCCCAAGGCCGGTGGCATGGCGCTAGCGCTCAACGCCATGGGCGACAAGTTTCAGGCCATCTTGGATGTCACCATCGTCTACCCCGACGGCGCGCCGACCTTTGGCGCTTTCACCATGGGCAAAATGCACCGGGTCATCGTGCGGGTACGCACCCTGCCAGTGCCGCAGCACCTGCTGCACGGCGACTATGGCCAAGACCCCGCCTTTCGCGAAGCCTTTGCCCAGTGGGTGCAACAGCTGTGGCGTGATAAAGACGCCCAAATCACCACCCTCTTAGGCAAGTGACCCGCAAGCCCACCCAGAGCGGCGCGCCCGCGCCTATTGCCCACTACGAGAATTTTCCGGTAGCGTCTTGGTTGTGCCCTGCGCACCTGCGCAGTCCCATTGCGGCCATCTACCACTTCGCACGCACCGCCGACGACATTGCCGACGAAGGCGACGCATCGCACCAAGAACGCTTAGACACTCTGCAAGCCTACCGCGCCGCTTTGGCAGCGGCCTGCAAACTACCCCCCGTGGCCAGTGCCAGCCCATGGCCGCAGGTGTTTGGCCCGCTGCAGCAAGCCATACAAACCTTCCAACTGCCCGCGCAGCTACTTCACGACCTGCTCAACGCATTTACCCAAGACATTGCCAAGTCGGCAGCAGGCACGGGTTACGCCGACGAGACCGCACTGCTGGACTACTGCCGCCTATCCGCCAACCCGGTGGGCCGCCTGCTGCTGCACCTGTATGGCGTGACCGACCCGCAGGCATTAGAGCGCAGCGACGCCATTTGTAGCGCGCTGCAACTCATCAACTTTTGGCAAGACCTGGGCACCGACATCCCCAGGGGCCGCTACTACCTGCCCGCCGCTGACTGCGCCCGTTTTGGGGTGGAGCAGGCCGACCTATTGGCCCTGCGGCAGACCGAGAACGCTACACAATTGATAGCTGCTTGCGCACATTCTGCGAGGGCTCGCATGCTAAAAGGCTCACCATTAGTGCACCAAGTGCCCGGCCGCGCCGGGTGGGAGCTGCGCTTGGTGGTGCAAGGCGGCCTGCGCATTTTGGACAAGATCGACGCCCTGCACTACGCCACCCTGACCCAACGCCCTACGCTGCGCTGGTGGGACTACGGAGTGATGCTGTGGCGGGCTGTTTGGATGTAGCTGCGTTTTACTCCCTAAGTTTGCGTTATTGCCAGTAATTGATGGCTTTCGGGAGCGGGGTTTCTCCACTCCCTGTTTTGTACTCAATCCTGCCTTCAGCCACCCGAAGGTCCGGTTACCCGACGGCGAGCAATGCTGTATCTGGGAGTTTTAGTGGCCGTTTTAGCCAGTTTTCCAGTGCATACTCAGAACTAAGCGGGATACTTGCCTTATAAATAATCTCTGGGAGAGTCTGAATGTCATCAATGGTCTTTTGTCGCGGTTGCGGCAAAGAAATTCACCAAACCGCACCCGTCTGCCCGCATTGCGGGGCGGTGCAAGGCACGGCATTGGCCACTTCTGCAGGTGCCGCGATGGGCTTCACTGAAGCCATCAAAACATGCTTTAGCAAGTATGCGGCCTTTAACGGCCGCGCCAGCCGAGCCGAGTACTGGTGGTTTATTCTGTTTGGCATTCTGGGCGGCCTTATCCCAATCGTTGGCCTCTTCTTTGCGCTGGCGGTGCTCGTTCCGACCATCGCAGTAGCGGTGCGCCGCCTTCATGACACCAACCGCAGCGGCTGGTGGCTGTTCATCGTACTTCTCCCCATTGTTGGAGCGATCGTACTGATCGTGTTCTACTGCCAAGAGTCACGCGAGCCGAATCGGTTCTAACAGCCCATGTCCATGGTTTTCTGCCGCGGCTGCGGCAAACAAATTCACGAAACCGCGCCCACCTGCCCCCACTGCGGAGCATTGCAGCGCGGCACAACTGGCTTTATCGTGGCCGCCAACGCACACCGGGATTGGCTGCCCGCTTTGCTGCTTTGCCTGTTCCTAGGTTGGCTGGGCGTACACCGCTTTTACCTCGGCAAAGTTATAACGGGCCTGTTGATGTTGTTCACGTTGGGTGGTTTAGGCATCTGGGTGCTGATTGACTTCATCCGGATCGTCTTGGGTCAGTTCACCAACGCCCAAGGCGAGCGCTTGAACTCGGCCTGAAGGCACCTCGCGACGCCTTTGGCGAATTTCTGCCTATTCAATGGCTTGGTGCACGTCTTATTTTGACTTGTTTGCGTGTGAGAGGCAGGAGTGCAATTTGCGCCTTTAGATTGCTTAGGGCTGTATCGGTTGGCGAGTAAAAGCACAAAAATCATAGGTCTTGACTCGGACTTTACGCTTTCTAAACCAGCCCCCGCTCTGGGCGACAATTAGCCACTATGACCCCAGCGCAATACGTTCAAGAAAAAGCTGCCGCGTCCGGCAGCAGCTTCTACTACGCCTTCCTGTTCCTGCCCGCCCCCCGGCGCGCCGCCATCACCGCCTTTTATGCGTTTTGCCGCGAGGTGGACGATGTGGTGGACGACATGGTCGACCCCAGCGTGGCCGCGACCAAACTGGCGTGGTGGAAGGCCGAAGTAGCCAAAGCCTTCGCAGGCCAGCCCAGCCACCCTGTGATGCTGGCGCTCATGCCCCAAGCCAGCACCTACGGCATTGAACAACAGCACCTGCAAGCCATCATCGATGGCTGCCAGATGGACCTGGAGCAAACCCGGTATTTGGACTACCCCAACCTGCAGCGCTACTGCCATTTGGTGGCGGGTGTGGTGGGTGAAGTGGCGGCCAAAATATTTGGCCAAACCCAGGCGCAAACCACCCGCTATGCCCACACGCTGGGCCAGGCGCTGCAGCTGACCAACATCATCCGCGATGTGGGCGAAGACGCCTTGCGCGGGCGCATCTACCTGCCGGTGAACGAGCTGCAGCAGTTCGACGTCAAGGCGCATGAGATCCTCAAGCAAACCTACTCCGACCGCTTCACCGCACTCATGCAGTTCCAGGCCCAGCGCGCGCACAGCTTGTATGACGACGCGCTGGCCCTGTTACCTGCGGACGACCGGCGCGCCCAAAAGCCGGGGCTGATGATGGCCAGCATCTACCGCACGCTGCTGCGCGAAATTGAAGCCGAGCAGTTTCAGGTGCTGCACCAGCGCATTGCCCTAACGCCGCTGCGCAAGATGTGGCTGGCCTGGAAGGTGCAGGCCCTGGGCCGGATGTGAGTGCCCAAGACGTGAGTACCCAGGGCATGAGCGCCATGCGTGTTGCTGTGGTGGGCGGCGGATGGGCTGGCATGGCCGCTGCCGTAGCGGCCCAGCAGGCCGGGCACACCGTCACCGTGTTTGAAGCCGCCCGCAACTTAGGCGGTCGGGCGCGCGCCCTGCCCGCCACGCTGCCCGATGGCACAGCGGTGACGCTGGACAACGGCCAGCATATTTTGATTGGCGCCTATATCGAGGCCCTGCGTTTGATGCGCTTGGTCGGGATAGACCCTGACACCGCCTTGTTGCGCCAGCCCCTGGCCCTGCCATTTGTAGACGGCACCGGCTTGCAAACCCCACGCTGGGCCACCCACTGGCCCGCACCGCTGGATGCGATGGTGGCGATTACCACCGCGCGTGGCTGGAGCTGGGCAGACAAGTTTTCATTGATCCGATCTGCGCTGCGCTGGCAGCGGCAGGGGTTTACCTGCGACCCTGCTTTGACTGTGGCACAACTGTGCGCCACACTAGCGCCACGGGTGCTGCACGAGTTGATAGAGCCGCTGTGCGTTTCTGCACTTAACACTCCCGCCGACCAGGCTAGTGCCCAGGTGTTTTTGCGGGTGCTCAAGGACGCCCTGTTTGGCGTACGCGGTGGCTCGCACCTGCTACTGCCGCGCACCGACTTGGGCGCGCTTTTCCCCGACGCCGCAGCGCAGTGGCTCACGCAGCGGGGCGCCAGCGTGCACACCGGCCAACGCATTGCCCAATTACGCTGGCAGGCACCGCATTGGCTGCTAGACGGGCAGGCGTTTGACCGCGTGGTATGGGCTACTTCAGCATCAAATGCGGCTCTAGCCCTCATGGAATGTGCGCAAGCAGCTCCTACATTGATAGCAAATCGTTTACAGCAGTGGGCAGATAAAACCTCCCAACTGCGCTTTGAGAGTATTGCCACCGTCTACGCCTGGGGCCCAAACGCCCGCCTGCCCCACCCCATGCTGGCCTTGCACAGCACGGCGCAGGCACCGGCGCAGTTTGTGTTTGACCGCGCCCAGTTTGGCGGCCCACCCGGCCTGCTTGCCTTGGTGGTGAGCGCCAGTGTGGGCGACAAAGACGCGCTGCAAAATGCCGTTTTGAGCCAAGCCCAGAAGCAGCTTGCACCACTGAAATTGGGAACCCTGCAAGCCGTTCAAACGGTAGTGGAAAAACGCGCCACGTTTGCCTGCACGCCGCAGCTACAGCGACCACCCCAGGCCATCGCACCCGGGCTAATGGCTGCGGGCGACTATGTGCAAGGGCCCTATCCCGCCACGCTAGAGGGTGCGGTGCGCAGCGGCTGCTCCGCTGGAACCTTTGCATAAACCCCACCAATCCAATTAACCGCCACCAGGGCTTGGCACATCCACAGGGGCAGCATGTGCGTAAGATAGTGGGCACTGGGCTGCCAGCCCCCCACGCAGGAGAACTATGACCATCACCAGCCTGAGCAGTCAGCAACTTCGCATCGCCATCGACGCGGGCAGTCTGGGCTTTGCCAGCACCGCAGAGCTAGTGCAACAACCCGCCCCCTGGATTGGCCAGGAACGCGCCGAAAAGGCCGCGCGCTTTGGCTTGGAGATGGAGCAGCCAGACTACAACCTGTTTGTATTGGGCGAAGTAGGTAGCGGGCGCTCTACCCTGCTGCACCAGATGGCCAAAGACATTGCCACCAATCGCCCGGTGCCGCCCGACCTGTGTTACCTGCACAACTTCGACACGCCCGAGCGTCCCCGCGCCCTGCGCATGCCCGCTGGCCAGGGGCGACAGTTGCGCCAGCTGATGCTGCAGTTCATCCACACGATTCAAGCAGAAATACCGCAGCGCCTGAGCAGCGAAGATTTCAAAGTAGAGGGCGCGCGGATCCAGAGTGCCTATAAGCTCGAAGAAGGCAAAGCCTATGTCGAGTTGGACGCGTTTGCAGAAGCCCGCGGCTTCAGCCTGTTTCGCGAACAAGGCCACCTGGTCTTCACCCTGGTGGGCGACACCGGACAAGCACTGACCGAGGGCGAGGCACGCTCGCTGCCCAAAGAACGGCGCAGCGAGATCGAGCAAGCCGAAGGTGAGTTGCGCGCAGAGATATCCCGCTTCCTTGAAAAAATGCGCCCGATGGAACGGGTTATGCAAGAGGCCATAACCGCCCTGCGCCGCCAAAGCGCCAAACCGGTGTTAGAGCGTGAACTACAAGCCATACGTGTCGGCCTGAAAAAGCACATCAAAGACTCGGTAAAACTAGGCGCCTACCTGGACCAGGTGCAGCACGAGGTGCTGGAGCAATTGGCACTTTTCAGCCCCGCAGCCGAGTCAGACGAAGACGACGAGGCCACTCGGCGTGTGGCGCTGGCCCAATTACTCACCCGATTCACGGTCAATTTGGTGGTCGACAACGACGGCCGCACCGGTGCGCCGGTCATCGTGGAGCAAAACCCGGTGTTTCGCACCCTGTTTGGCAGCATCGAGTTTCAGGCCGAAGAAGACGTGCTGATCACCGACTTCACCCGCATCCGCGCGGGTAGCTTGCTCAAGGCCCACGGCGGCTTTTTAATACTGCACCTGAGTGACCTGCTGGCCGACGAAGTGGTGTGGGGCAAGCTGCGCCGTTTTCTGCGCAGCGGGCGGGTGCAGATCGAAGAACCCAGCGCCGGGCTCATGCCCATGGCGTCCGTTTCGCTAGAACCAGAAGCGGTCGATGCCGACGTCAAAATTATTATGATCGGATCTGTCGAGCACTACTACACCCTGCAAGAGGCCGACCCAGACTTCACCCGGCGCTTTCGGGTCAAAGTGGACTTTGCCGAGAGCTTTTTGGCCAGCGACGAGACGCGCACCGGCACAGCAGTATTCATCGCCCATGCCTGCCGACGCTTGGGCCTGCCGCACTTCAGCAGCGCGGCCGTGGCGCGTTTACTGGAAGACTCGCACCGCGCGGTCGACGACCAGACCCGCCAGAGCGCCATTTTTGCCCGCACCGAAGCGGTGATCGCGGAGAGCGCCGCTAGGTGCCGTGCCCGCGGTGCATCACTCGTCGAAGCCCACGACATTGACGAGGCATTGGCCGCGCGCAGGCTGCGCCACGACTACCCGGAGGAGCGGCTGCGCGCGTCGATTGCCGAGGGCGACTTCTTGATCTCCACCCAAGGTGCGCAGGTGGGCCAACTCAATGGCTTGACCCAGATCGACCTGGGCGACTGGCGCTTTGGTTTACCCGTGCGGGTCACGGCCCGCACCCATGCGGGCAACGAAGGCTTGCTCAACATTGAGCGTGAGGTCGAAATGTCTGGCCCTATCCACGACAAGGGTGTACTCATTCTGCACAGTTATCTGGCCGCGCTATTTGCCCACATTGCGCCACTCTCACTCAACGCAGCGGTGGTGTTTGAGCAGGAATACCAGGGCGTTGAGGGCGACTCGGCCTCGTGTGCGGAGTTGTTGTCGGTGTTGTCATCGCTCTCGGGATTGCCGCTCAAGCAAGGCATTGCGGTCACCGGAGCGCTGAACCAGCATGGCGAGGTACTGCCAGTGGGCGGCATCAACGAAAAGATTGAAGGCTGGTTCCGGGTTTGCGCCGCTGCGGGTCTGGACGGCCACCAGGGCGTGCTGCTGCCCGACCGCAACCGCCGCCACCTGATGCTGGACCCTGAGGTAGTAGACGCAGTGGAACAAGGCCTGTTTCATATTTACACCGCGCGCCATGTCGGTGAAGCGCTGGAGCAACTCACCGGCATGGCCAGTGGCCTGGCGCCCGAACCCAGCACGACAGACCATCAACGTGGCAGCCCCTATGGCGAAGACACGGTTTTGGGCAGGGCTGAACAGACCCTGCTGGCCTACCACCGGGCCTGCCACTCCCCACGCCGTCACACCCGCCGCCGCTAAAAACCGCACATTAAGCCCCAACCCACATGCACATCGCCATCAAGGTTAGCGCCGCTGTTGTCACCACCATCGCCCTGGCCGTGGGTGGTGCGGCCACCTGGTACCTGCACACCAAACAACCCAAGCGCAGTGGTGAGGTGCAGTTGGTGCGGCTCACCGCACCGGTGCAGGTGGACTATGACGAGCGCGGTGTTCCCCACATTCAGGCCAACAACGAAGCCGACCTGTACCGTGCTTTGGGCTTTGTGCATGCGCAGGACCGCCTGTTTCAAATGGAGATGGTGCGCCGCCTGGCCAATGGGGAGTTGGCTGAGGTCTTAGGCCCCAAACTGCTAGAGGCCGATCGCCTGTTTCGCAGCCTGGGTATTCGCGAACGCGCCGCCGACATGGTCGCCAAAATCGACCCGCAATCACCCGCAAGCCTGGCAATGGCAGCCTATTTGGATGGCATCAACCAGTACCAAGCCACCCACAAGCCGCCCATTTAGTTTGACCTGCTCAAAATCCCGCCTCGCCCCTTTACGGCCCAAGATACCGCTGCCGTTTCCGGCTACTTAGCCTACAGCTTCGCGTCAGCCCTGCGCACCGAGCCGCCCCTGACCTTTGTGCGCGACAAACTGGGACCAGAGTACCTGCGCATTTTCGACACCGGCTGGCATGCACAAGGGGTCATTGGCAAGGGCACGCCGGCCCATACCGAAACCAAGGTGCACCTGGAGCTGAGCCAAAAAGACTGGGGCAACCTGGACCGCATCGCAGCACTGACCCAGGATGCGCTTGACGATGCCGGGCGCCCCATGTTTGAAGGCAGCAACGCCTGGGCGATTGCCGGCACGCGCACTGCCAGTGGCAAACCCATTTTGGCGGGCGACCCGCACATTGGATTTTCAGTGCCATCCGTCTGGTACGAAGCGCATTTAAGTGCGCCCGGCATCACCCTGTACGGTCACTTTCACGCCCTCATGCCCTCGGCCCTGCTCGGGCACAACCAGCAGTTTGGCTGGACCCTGACCATGTTCGAGAACGACGACATGGACCTGATCGCAGAGAAGGTCAACCCGGCCAACAGCAACCAAGTGTGGGTTGGGGGGGCGTGGGTCGATATGCAGACACGCACCGAAACCATCAAAGTCAAAGGTGGCCCCAACGAGGTGCTAGTGCTGCGCCGCTCGCCGCACGGGCCCATCGTCAGCGATGCGCTCAAAGACAGCCTAGGAACAACTCCCATTGCCCTGTGGTGGGCTTTTTTGGAAACCGAAAACCCCATTTTGGAGGCCTTCTACGAACTCAACCGGGCCGACACTTTGGACAAAGCGCGTGCAGCGGCGACCTTGATCCATGCACCGGGTCTCAACATCGTGTGGGCCAACGCCCAGGGTGACATCGCTTGGTGGGCGGCTGCCAAATTGCCCATTCGCCCGCAAGGCGTGAACCCGACCTTTATTCTGGATGGCAGCAACGGCGAGGCCGACAAGACAGGGTTTTACGCCTTCCAGTTCAACCCCCATGAAGAAAACCCAGCGCGCGGTTACATCGTGTCGGCTAACCAGCAGCCCCTGCCCAGCAGCGGCGTACGTGTGCCCGGCTACTACACCGTGCCAGACCGGGCCGAGCGCCTAGACAATGCGCTGCGCGAACCGGACCGCCGCTGGGACATGGCAGCGTCCATGGCGCTGCAGCTCAACACCGGAAACGGCTATGGCCCCCGGGTACTCAAAGACTTAATGCCCATCCTTAAGGCGGTCACCACCGACCCCTACAAAAAAGCTTTTTTGGAGCCCTTGGAGGTGTGGGACGGCGACTACGCGATGGGCAGCATGGCACCTCTACTGTTCACCCAGCTGATGTATGAGCTGGCCCATGAAGCCATGGCCGATGAGTTGGGTGAAGTGCAGTTCAACAACCTGCTGCGCACGTTTGCCATCGACCACGCCCTGCCCCGCTTGGTAGCCGACCCCGAATCACCCTGGTGGGACAACGTCAACACCAAGGCCAAAGAGAACCGATATGAAACCACCCGCATCGCCTGGGAGAAGACGTTAAAACACCTCGAATCGACTCTGGGCAACGACCTGCTGCTTTGGCGCTGGGGCGAGGCCCACACTTTGACCCACAACCATGCGTTGGGCGCGCAAAAGCCGCTGGATTACTTGTTTAACGTGGGGCCGTTTTCAGTTCCCGGCGGCAGGGAGACGCCTAACAATATGAATACCCCCCTGGGGCCAGCGCCGTGGAAGGTGAAGTCGGGGCCATCCACCCGGCGCGTCATCGACTTTTTGGACGCCAACCAAGCACTGGGCATTAACCCCGTGGGCCAAAGCGGCGTGCTTTTTGATGCACACTACAAAGACCAAGCGCTGCAGTTTGCCGCCGGCGTTTACCTGCCGCAGTACCTCAGCGCGGCCGACGTCAAGGCCCACACCAAAAGCACCCTCCGGCTCAGGCCCTAAGCCTCACCTTGTTACCACGCATGTCCTTTCAAACTGAGCCTCCATACAGCCATGGCCAAGCGCCGCGCACCGCCATTTTGCTGTGCAACCTGGGCACGCCCGACGCCCCCACACCCTTGGCCGTGCGTCGCTATCTGGCCGAATTTTTGAGCGACCATCGGGTGGTCGAAATCCCGCGTTTGTTGTGGCTGCTGATTCTGCACGGCATCATCTTGCGCTTTCGCCCCGCCAAATCCGCAGCCAAATACGCCAGCATTTGGACGCCAGAGGGCTCACCGCTCAAGGTTTGGACCGAAAAACAAGCCAAGCTGCTGCAAGGCTGGTTAGGGCAGCGCAACCAAATGGTCAAGGTGCGCTGGGCCATGCGCTACGGCAGCACATCCATTGCCTCGCAATTGGACGCCCTGAAGGCCGAAGGCATCACCCGTGTGTTGATTCTGCCTGCCTACCCACAGTACTCGGCCACCACCAGCGCCAGCGTGTTTGACGCCGTGTATGCCTGGGCGCAACGCACCCGTGCACTACCCGAGTTTCGGTTCATCAACCACTACCATGACGACCCCGCCTACATCGCCGCGTTGGCGGCAAGCATTCGCCAGCACTGGAAAACCCATGGTCAACCTGATCAGTTGCTGATGAGCTTTCATGGCGTGCCCGAGCGCACATTGCAGTTGGGCGACCCTTACCACTGCGAATGCTTCAAGACCGCGCGCCTACTGGTCGAAAGCCTCGGGCTGACGCGCACGCAATTCAAAGTGGCTTTTCAGTCGCGCCTGGGCCGCGCCAAATGGCTGGAGCCCTACACCGAGCCAACACTGATCGCCATGGGAAAAGCCGGCGTCAAACGGGTAGACGTGGTGTGCCCCGGTTTTACCAGCGACTGCCTTGAGACGCTGGAAGAAATTAATATGGAAGCGCGCGCCGCTTTTTTAAGGGCCGGTGGCCAAACCTTTCACTACATCCCCTGCCTCAATGACGACCCGCAGTGGATTGGCGCCCTGGGCAGCATTGCGCAGCAGCATCTGTTGGGCTGGCCGACGGCGGGCGCCCCCGACGCCCAAGCGCTGGCAGCGTCCAAAGCTGCGGCCATGGCCTTGGGCGCAAAGCAATAGCCCAATCCTTACCCAACTCTTGAAGGAATCACCATGAAAAAAACCATTGCCATGCTGGGTTTGCTGCTGGTCGCCAATGCGGTGGCATACGGCAAGACGGTAGTCATCGATGTACGCACGCCGGGCGAATACGCCCAAGGCCACGTGGGTGGTGCGCTCAATATCGACCATTCGGTGATTGGGCGCGATATTGGCAGCGCCAATGTGGCCAAGGACGACACCGTCATCTTGTACTGCCGCTCTGGCAACCGTTCGGGCGCGGCCCAGCGAACGCTTCAGGCCATGGGCTTCAGCCATGTAGAAAACTACGGTGGAATCGACGAAGCCCGCAAGCGCCTAGAAAAGCCTTAAAGGCTCCATAGGGTTCTTTAGGACTCTAAACAGCCCCTACCCCGCGGCTACTCCAAGCGGCCGTATTGGGTGCCGCCGATCATGATGCCGCCATCCAGCGGCGCCAGATCAGACTGGTACTCTTGATTGCCCACATGCACCACCGGTGGCGCAACGCCCGTACGCAGCGCCTCCATAAAGGCCTCTGCTTCTTCTTCGGAAACCGGCTGGAAGGCTTCACGCGCCAGCTTGGCGGTGCGGCTGGTGTGCTCGCTCAACTCCGTTGCAGGGTCTTTGCGGGCCTTTATGGCCGACGCTGCAACAATACCGGCAGCACCCGCACGGGCCAAATCGGACGCCCGCGGCTGCACTTCAAACTGGCTCTCGGTCTCGCTCACGCGCCAATAAATGCCCGTAATCAAAATACCGAAGCGGTTGTAGGTATTGACCCGCATTTGTTTCTCAATAGCGGCGAAACTTTTGGTACGGCTGATTTTGTCGGTCGTAAACGACTTGGCTACGTCGATCATGGCGATAAAGCGGTGGTGGCGCGTATCAACCGGCATGACCTTAAATTTGTACATGCTCGCAATCACTTCCATCGACAGAAAGGACTCACGGATGGACTGGTACAGCATTTCCTGACGAAACGCCTTACGTTCTTCCAACGACATACGATTCACCGCAGCGGGGCCGGGGTCAACGATGCGGGCGGATTTATTTTTTTTAGACTTAAAAAATGAAAACATGTCGCCTCTAATCTTTTGGCCGATTCTAATCAGACAAACCCCATGCCGGTGCATTTGGTCACAAGTGTGTGCGGGGCATTCATCCTGAATGCGACACAAGGGGCGCAGCAATCGTGCACGCCGCACCATAGGGGTGCCAGTTGGATTGCGACAGGTTTTAACCAAATTGTCACGAAGTCTACGTAGTATTTAAGCTGCTCTGCGACCGCCTGTCGCACCCACTCAGTGGGTGAGGCAGCTTCACTCAACCCATCCAATCCATCTAAATGCCCATGACATCGCAACCATCCCGCCGACAAGCACTCAAGTTTTTGGCCAGTGCACCCATGCTGCCATTGGGTGCCTTCTCAGCCACGTCGCTTCTGGGCGCGTGTGCATCTACGCCAAGCGCGGACTTAGCCTTTGACGGCACGTACCAGTCCACCCGTTTTACATCCATGGCCGCGCCCTCGCTGGGCGACCCTGCCGCGATGGCCGCGACGACGGTAGCTTCGATATTAGAAGTCCAGTATGGGAATGGCAGCAAACGCAGCTACGCGCTGGCGTACCAGCCCTTTTTTATCACTGGCGATACCGTCTCGAACGGCAAAGGCGGCCAAATTCTGACCGGCGGCTATTACGATATTTTGAACCGTCCCATCATGGATCGGTCGGTGCCCGGCAAAACCCGACAGTTTTTTTCTGACTGCCCAGACGGCACATCGCTGCTGGAAGTTCCCCACGCCAAGGTCAGCGGCGTTAAGGGCAAACCCGTCTTCGCCGTGGTGCAATTTGAGTACACAACCCGCGACCAAAGCAACGCGCCGACCTACGGCACGCTGCCATCCCCCATAGCGGTATTGACGCTGGACCAGGACCAGGCCACTGGCAAGCTCAGCCTGGTGAGCTACCACAACGTCGATACGTCATCGGTTAACGGGCTTTGGATCACCTGTGGCGCAAGCCTGTCGCCGTGGAACACCCACCTCTCCAGCGAAGAATATGAGCCCGATGCATTTGCCCCTGATGACAAGCGCTTCAAAGCCTTCAGCAAGAACCTGTTTGGCGATGAAACCATTGCCAACCCTTACCACTACGGCCACCTGCCCGAGGTCACCGTCAACCCTAACGGGACTGGCTCCATCACCAAACACTTTTGCATGGGTCGTATTTCCCACGAGCTGGTCGAAGTCATGCCCGACCAGCGCACGGTGCTGATGGGCGATGACTTCACCAATGGGGGCTTATTCATGTTTGTGGCCGACAAAGCGGCCAACCTGTCATCGGGTACGCTGTATGCCGCCAAGTGGCAGCAGACCTCGGGTATTGGCCCTGGTAGCGCGAATTTGTCTTGGATCACACTGGGCCATGGAAGCAGCAAAGACATTGAAACCTTAGCCAATTCGCTGCAGCCAAACGACATCATGGATGTCAAAACAAGTGACCCCAAAGACGCCGGCTACACAAAAATTCCTTATTCAGGCAAGACCAACTGGGTCAAGCTTAAGCCTGGTATGGAAAAAGCGGCGGCTTTTTTGGAGACCCACCGCTACGCAGCACTGGTAGGCGCCAGCATGGGCTTTAGCAAGATGGAAGGTACGACCGTGAATGCCAAAGACAAAGTGGCTTACAGCGCGATGAGTTATATCAAAGACTCTATGCTCAACGGCTCCGGCGGCATCCAAGTGCAAGGTCCGCAATCGGGAGCGGTGTATGCACTGAACCTGCGCGGTGGCCAAAAAGACCAAACCGGTGTCACCATCAAAAGCGAGTGGGTGCCGGTGGATATGGCTGCCCCAGCAGCACTGGTGGGCGAAGACCTTGCAAGCCCAGACGCGTTGGGCAACACCTCGCACCCAGACAAAATTGCCAACCCGGACAACATCAAATTTTCCGAAAAAATGCGCACGCTTTTCATTGGTGAAGACAGTGGGCGCCACGTTAACAACTTTTTGTGGGCCTACAACGTCGACACCCAACAGTTGTCACGCGTGATGTCGTGCCCCGCCGGTGCCGAATCCACAGGCTTGCAGGCGGTCGACGACATCAATGGTTGGACCTACATCATGAGTAACTTTCAGCATGCGGGCGACTGGGAGAAGGGCTTGCACGACAAAGTCAAAGGCACGCTAGAGCCCATGATCCGCGCGAACTTCAAAGACGGGTTCGGCGCTGCAGTCGGCTACCTCACTGCAGACAAGACAAGTATCAAACTCGCCTAACTGGATAAACCGGGCCCCCAATGGTGGGCCACCCGCAACCCACCAACAAAAAAACCTTGTAAATCATTTGATTTACAAGGTTTTTTGGCGGAATCGGAGAGATTCGAACTCTCGATGAGGCTCTACACCCCATACTCCCTTAGCAGGGAATTATCGGGATTCATACAAATCAATAGCTTACGTGATTATTTACTGCAAAAGGACCAAGAAAACCACTGAAAAACCACTAGGATACCCCTATGAAAGACAAAAAACTGCCCCCTGGCATCCGCTCTCACGTGGCCAAAGATGGCTCTGTCACCTACGAAGCACGCGTCAATCGTCAGGGCACAAAAGGCTCGCAGCGCTTCCCAACCGTCAAGAGCGCCACCGGTTGGAAGTCACGCTTTGATTACGCCATTGAATCGGGCTCGGACCTCACGGAGTTCTTGGACAAGGCAGTCGTTGGCGCAGATACCAAGCTGGCGCGCATCGCAGAGAAGTCGCCACTTTCTGTGCTTAATCGCCCAGCACAGGGGCCCCACCCTATCAACACGGTCGATGAAGCGGTCGCTGAGTACGTTCGCACTAGGCAAGATTCGCCTGACCCCATCAAGCCCAACAGCTTGACAGACTATGAGCGTGTGAAAGAGGACCTCAGGGGTCTCAATATTTCTTCGCTCGAACCAAAAGACATCGTTGCCTATTTGTCCGCCCTGAGCAAGATGCCCAGAAAGCGCGATGACCCAAATTTCAGAAAAGCACGAGTAGCCGCAGCAGTGCCCGCGAATTCTCTAAGCGCCAAAGCAATGGCTAACAAACGGTACAAAGAGCGACTGCGTGAAGAACGCGCCAAGGCAAAAGAAAAATCTGAGCCGGCAAAGCCAATGTCCGAGGCCACAGTGCGAAAGTTCTTTTACGCTCTCAAAAAATCACTCGATTGGCATGCAAAAAATGGAGGTC
>JBBRNS010000022.1:0-27863 GCA_038230175.1 Burkholderiales bacterium | reverse complement strand
CCAGAGTGATTACCAAGCTCGCAATAGGGCTTACTCAACATCAAATTTGATCAACCACCGTGATGGCCACGGTCATGCGTCCATCACATAAATTGATCAATTCAGACCGAAATACCCTCACGGGACTTGATCATGCTCACTATGAGTACGGTCGAGTAATTGGCGTCCTATGTAAGTACGACGACTCTGAGAAATATCTACTTCGGTCTAAAGAATTTCTAGAGGCGGCTGGACAGTCTACCTACCTCGCTCTCTATGAACTCGCGTTGTTGAATGACAAGCAAGGAAAATTTGACGGCTCTTCAGCCTACTACGCACAACTCATACCACTGATGGAGAAGGCTGGCCTTCAGTCCAAATATCCGATGGGAGCAATTGACGTATACGACCGGTATGCTCTGGCGCTTGAACATCAAGGAAGAACATCTGAGGCACTTGCGCAAAAGCGTGAAGCATCACTGATCCGAGCATCGAATCCGGATGCCAAGCCGTTTGGCGCAGTCACACCTTATGGTACGCACTGTGACAAGGCCTCTTAACAATACGGCCGAGCAGACTCGCTGCACTCGCGGCTCGCCTTCACGTTAAATTTCACCAAGTCGCGCGGTGATGTTGCGATAGTTTGCGGTTGCAAACACATGTTTTCGTATATACAATAACCCCATGCGCGTTTCCTACGATCCATCTAAACGTGACAAGACGCTTGCTGATCGTGGATTGGATTTTGACGATGCGGTTGCCGTGTTTGATGGCCTGACAGTCGAGGTTGAAGATACGCGCAAAGACTATGGTGAAAAGCGGATCATCTGTTACGGCCTACTTGCCGGACGCATGGTGGTTGTGGGTTACACCCCGCGTGGCACGGTGCGCCACATTTTTAGTATGCGAAAGGCAAATGACCGTGAACAAACACACCTCGCCCCGTACTTTGGGCTCTGATCTTGCGCGCGTGGATGCGCATGTGGTGAAGCCGGCTGAATACAAAGACCTGCCAGAACTCACCGATGACATGCTCAGCCGCGCTGTAGTTAAAAAAGGTGGCCGTCCCAAGTCTGCTAGCCCAAGGCAACTTATTTCTTTACGCTTGCCGGTGGATGTTATTTCCCAGTGGCGAGCAACAGGACCTGGCTGGCAAACGCGCATGGCCGAACGTCTTGCTCGGGCTCATGTTGCACGGGCGAGCAGTGAAACTTAACCTTTCGGCCCACATGGACACGCAACCGAAGGCTGCCGCTGCGCGGCACGGGATGCGTCCCAGTGGCCTCCAACGTTGAGGCTGTAAAAAAACCACTAAAACGATCAAGTCCCGTCAGCCCACGCGAGGCCCAAAACGTTGCATTCACATCCCCAACGTACCCCGCAAAACATGGCCCGCTACAAACCCCAGGACCGCAACAGCATGCTGCTGCCCGTCGTGTTGTCTGAACAAATCGTCCCCGGAAGTTTCGCCTTCGCACTGGACTACCTTGTAGACAACGAGCTTGATCTCACGGCTATGGATGCCAAGTTCAAAAATGACGAAGCGGGTGCCAGTGCCTATAACCCCCGCGTCATGCTCAAGATCGTATTGCTGGCCTACAGCCAAGGCTTGATCTCTAGCCGCACCATTGAACAAGCGTGCCTGCGCAACGTCCAGTTCATCGCCATTAGCGGCGACAGCCAACCCAGCCACGCCCACATTGCCAAGTTCGTATGCAGTCTTAGCGACCAGATCAAACCCCTGTTCAGCCAAGTATTGATGACCTGTGATGCCCAAGGCCTGATCGGGCGTGACATGTTCGCCATCGACGGCGTCAAACTTCCCAGCAACGCCAGTAAAGAGCGCAGCGGCACCCATGAAGAACTGCGCCACCGCGCCAAGCGCCTGGACCAAGCCGCCGACAAGATACTGGCCCTGCACCAAGCCCAAGACAAACAAGGGTTGGAAGAAGCACTAGAGCCCAAGCGCCAGGCCCGTATTGACGCCCTTCGCAAAGAAGTCAAACGCACGCGGGAATTCCTGGCTACCACACCCAAGCGTATTGGAAGCAAAGGCAAGGAACTCAAATCCAACGTCACCGACCCCGAGAGCGCCAAGATGGCCACCAGCAAAGGTGTCATGCAAGGCTACGCAGCCCAAGCGGCGGTGGACAGTGTCCACCAAGTCATCATTGCAGCCGATGTCATTGGCTCAGGCTCCGAGCAAGCCATGCTGCTACCGATGATTGAACAGGCTAGTCCCTTTCGCACACCAGACACCCTGGTCACCGCCGATGCCGGTTACCACAGCGATGCCAATATCGCCAAGCTGATGGAGCAAGGCATCCCCGCCATGGTGGCCGACAACCAGATGCGCGCCCGTGATGAGCGCTTTGCAGAGCAAGAAAAGTACAAAGGAAAACCCGACCCGCTGTCGCAGAAGAAGGCGACAGGCCAGCCCAAGCCCACCCAGAAGTTTCAGCCCAAAGACTTCACATTCAATGACGACAACACCGCCACCTGCCCGGCAGGCCAGTTGATGACCAGTGCGGGCACGATCTACTTCACTGCCAACGGTCAGCCCTATCAGCGCTACACAGCCAAAGCAGCGGACTGCGAATCGTGCCCCAGCAAACAACAATGCCTCAAAGGCCCGATGAAGCCCAACGATGGACGGGGCCGAAGCGTCACCCGCTTTGAGCCCAAGCCCAAAGACCACACCCACCCCAGTGAACGCATGCGCCAAGCGATTGATTCACCCAAGGGACGCCAGTTGTACAGCCAGCGCTTTGGTACGGTAGAGCCGGTGTTTGCGAACATCCGGCACAACAAGCGCCTGACCCGGCTGAACAACCGGGGGCACGCCAAGGTCAACACGCAGTGGAACCTGTACTGCATGGTGCACAACATTGAGAAGCTCTCCAGAACGAATCTGGGGCAGCAAAGGGTTCAGTAGACGGGCAATGAGGGCCTAAAACCGCCTGCAGGCGCAAAAGGACGCGAAAATGCGGCACACTTTGCGCATGAGTGACAAATTCTTGAAATCCGATCCGCGAAACGTGAGTAGCCGAAATGGCGCGCGTCGAAATCGGTTTTTTTTACAGCCTCGTTAACCACCATGAAAAGCATTGTGCGACTTCTCGGTATAGCGTTCCTTGTGGCAACGCTATCCGCTTGCACGCTTGAAATGCCAAGTTCAATTGGAGCCACTGCAGAGCAACACACTAACGGTGCGCCCATAAAAACTTGGACTCTTACCGAAACGCAGACAGGTACGCTCATTGACTGGTTCAAGCAACGCCCGACCGAATGGTCCCCGAGTTATGCCAGCTATGTTCCCCGTGTGGTGGTTCGCTTGAAACACGGGAATGGGAAAGAGTCATCCGTTAACGTCGTGTCACCAGGTTTGGTCGTGGTAAATACGATAGATGGCCATCAGTTTTCGCAGAGTTTTGAGGCAATGGCGGTTGAGAAACTTATTGCAAGCATTGGGGCAAATGGTGGTTAACAGGTTCGTCGATTGGACCCACAACGGCGGGACGCTCTACTGCCATTCTTTACCAGTGAGTGCGCCGTTGCGGCCCACTCACGAACGACGTTAGCCCGCTGGAGAGAAAGTTGGTTAAAGTACCTACATGGCACCAACCATTGTTCGCGACGGTCAGTTTCGTCTCTTCTTCTTTTCTCGTGAAGAGACGCGTATTCATGTGCATGTTGCACACCCTGACGGCGAAGCCAAATTTTGGCTAACACCGCAGGTGGTTTTAGCCAACCATACTGGCCTTTCCGCTGCGCAAGTTCGTCAAGCGCAAGCAGTTGTGAGTGCGCACTTAAAGGAGATTCAAGATGCCTGGAACCACCATTTCGGCGGCTGAAGTCACCCACGTGTCTAAGCACGGATTTTGGCTTCTACTGGCCGACGAAGAACTACTCGTGCCCTTTGACCAATTTCCTTGGTTTCGAAAGGGAACGATTGAGCAAATATCGGACGTTCAGTGGCCTGCCCCAGACCATCTTTATTGGCCGGCGCTGGATGTCGACCTGTCGGTTCAATCCATACGAGACCCAACCGCGTTTCCGCTGGTGTCGGGCGCAGCAGGCTAACAAATTGCTCGGCTCGGACACGCAGCCGCAGGTTGCCGCTTCGCGGCGCGGGCTGCGCGCCGGGCAGCGGCAACGTAAACCGCTTCCCTTTAGCGACTTGAATTTCAATAAAGTATACGTACAATGTACACATGATTGAATTCGAATGGGATGAGGCTAAAGCCGCGGCAAACATCAAAAAGCATCATGTGTCGTTTGACGAAGCCAAGTCGATTTTTTTCGACGAGTTTGGCGTTCAATTCTTCGATGATGAGCATTCTTCCGATGAAGAGCGTTTTCTGATGCTGGGCATGAGTTCAGGTACAAAGTTGCTCATCGTCTGTCATTGCGAGCGGGACCATGGTGCGACTATTCGGATCATCTCCGCCCGTAAGGCAACCAAGCGTGAAAGCGCGTTTTATCGAGGTGCACACACATGAAAGCAGAATACGATCTCTCTAAACTGAAGTCGCGCAAGAATCCCTATGCGTCGAAGCTAAAAAAGCCTGTCACGATGCGACTGTCCGAAGACGTTGTGCAGTACTTCAAAGGTATGGCCGATGAGGCGGGTGTACCGTATCAGAGCCTCATCAATTTGTACCTGCGCGACTGCCTTGCCAATAGTCGAAAAGTGCAAATCAATTGGCCCCAATCTGTTTAACCTGACAGTCGACACGGACCCACAACATCAGAAGGCGGCTTCGCCGCGACTTGTTGTGGTCTGGTCATCTCTACGTTAAAACTCATGGCTTACTCACTAGTTCAATTTCGACCTTTGCAGGTGTCTATTGAAGCGGGTGAAGTCCAGTAATCACATGAGAGCAGAATACGATATATGCGAAAAAACCCCATTCTGATTTACATCGCCGTCGCGGCAATGGCACTGACTGGGTGCAGCCAGATTAAAACGATCGCGCCAGAAGCGGGCGTGTATTTACCCCTAGAAACCACCATGGTCTGGGAATATCCAGCATCAGAATTTCCGACGATGTGCATAGTGATGCAGCCTGATGGAACACTGGCATTCAAGGGCGGTTTTGCTTTCTTCAACCCCAGCACGTGGAAGCACGGCACAAAGCCCGAGACGATCGTTATCCAGCTTGGCGGCACGGCAGACTTTCCAAACAGTTCGACCCAATCAGATTCGCCAAACCTTTTGCACGCCGATCCGAAGACCAGAGAGCTTGAGTTTCAAATCCGATCAGCACCCGACAATTTCATTTCGCTAGGCGGCTTCAATTTCTACCGCACTGAGCGCTGTAGTGCTGTCTAACCCCATCAACAAGTAGGTGCTATGCGACACAGAGAAAACCACCGAACCCACCGAACCGGATGGCTGCGCGCCGCCGTGCTTGGTGCAAACGATGGGATCGTATCGACGGCGAGCCTTGTCCTTGGCGTAGCGGCATCAGGCGCAAGTACCCGGGTGATTCTGGTGACGGGTGTAGCCGGCTTGGTCGCTGGGGCCATGTCGATGGCGGCGGGCGAGTATGTATCGGTCAGCTCACAGGCCGACACCGAAACCGCCGATTTGGCGCGCGAGAGCAAAGAGTTGGCCGAAAACCCGGTTCAGGAACATGCAGAACTGAAGTCAATCTATGTCAAACGGGGCCTTGATGATGCCCTGGCCACCAGCGTTGCCACCCAATTGATGGCGCACGACTCGCTTGGCGCGCATGCGCGCGACGAGCTGGGCATATCAGAGACCTTGGCCGCAAAGCCCGTGCAAGCTGCATTTGCATCGGCAGGCACGTTTGCGGTGGGAGCGGCGTTGCCTCTGCTAATGGTGCTGATGCTTCCGGCTTCAATGCTGAAGTGGGGCCTGGCGGGTAGTTCACTGGCTTTTCTAGCGCTGCTGGGCTTGCTGGCGGCACGTGCTGGGGGGTCTTCTTTGATTGCCTCCGTTGTGCGCGTCACCTTTTGGGGCGCCTTAGCAATGGCACTGACCGCTGGGGTTGGGGCGCTTTTTGGCGTAGCCGCCTAGCTCAAACAATCGGTGCAGCCGTTGGGTTCATCGCGTTCGCGGGACGACGCCAGCACCCAAAGCGATCCGAGGCTGCTGGGGCTCTGCTGTCATTTTTGCTTCTTATAATTCCGCCACTCCTGTTCACGGCGTGGTTGTTGACGCAATGGTGTGCCCTGTGAAACAGCAGTGCCACGCATACATCAATAACCCGACCGGTTGCGCGCCGCAGCTTGCGGTAGAAAACCGAAGCGCAGGACATCTCAATCAACAACCCAATGGAAAAATGTATGAAAAAGTACGGTGCAGAATTTGTTGGAACCTTCTGGTTGGTTCTTGGAGGGTGCGGCAGCGCGGTGTTGGCCGCAGCGTTTCCTGGTGTCGGCATCGGCCTGCTGGGTGTATCACTTGCATTTGGCTTAACAGTGCTGACAATGGCCTTCGCCATCGGGCACATATCGGGCTGCCACCTCAACCCTGCAGTTTCTATCGGGCTCTGGGCTGGTGGACGATTCCCAGCAAAGGAACTTGCCCCCTATATCGTTGCGCAGGTCTTAGGCGGGATTGCAGCCGGTGGTGTTTTGTATCTCATTGCAAGTGGCAAACCCGGGTTTGAACTGGCCACAGGTTTTGCCTCAAACGGCTACGGAGCGCATTCACCAGGTGGGTATAGCTTGCTTGCTGCACTGGTCACTGAAGTCGTCATGACAATGATGTTCCTCATTGTCATCCTTGGTGCTACGGACAAGCGCGCACCCCAGGGTCTTGCACCCATTGCAATCGGCTTGTGCCTTACGCTGATCCACTTGATTAGCATTCCGGTGACCAACACCTCCGTGAATCCTGCGCGCAGCACGGGTGTTGCTGTGTATGTTGGCGATTGGGCTACTTCGCAGTTGTGGTTGTTCTGGGTTGCGCCAATTGTTGGCGCAGTGCTTGGCGCAGTGATTTATCGCTTGATTGGCAAAGAAGAAAATTAACAGTGTCACCGCCGCTACCTAGCAGCGGCGGTGACACTTAATTCGCCGCACTCAGCTGACCGATATCCGGCCAGCGCCTGCGGATGTAAATCCATGCCACCAAGCCCACGCACATCATCCCCAATGATGCTGCAGCCAGCCCCACGGTAGAGTGCATCACCAGTGGCGAGATAACGCCAGCCACCAGGCCGTTGGCGGTAGAGCCCACAAACATTTGCAAGCTAGACGCCATGCCCCGGCGTTCGGGGTGCAGGTCTAGCACCAGCAAGGTCACCACCGGCACCATGAGTGACCAGCCAAACGCGAATATGCAGATGGGGAACAGGGCCCAGCTTACGTCGGCCTTAAACAGCATGTTGGCCACAAGATTGACCACGCCCACCACCAACATGATGAGAAAGCCGTTGCGGATTTGGCGCTTGGGTGCGATCTTGCCTGCTAAGCGCCCGCTAAGCATGGCACCACCCATGATGCCGCCAATCGTGAACACAAAAAACCAAAAGAATTGTTGCGGCTGCAAGCCCAGGTGTTCACCCAAAAAAACCGGGGCGCTGAGCACATACAAAAACATGCCGTTAAACGGAATGCCGCTGGCCAGCGCCAGCAGCACGAAACGGGGGTCTGAACCCAATTGCCAGTAGCCTGCCAGCAGGTTTTTGACCTGAAAAACCTGGCGCTGCGAGGTGTGCAGAGTCTCGGGCATGACCCGCAAAATGGCCACCCAAAGTGCAACACCAATCGCAGCCAAAAACCAGAAGATGCCGTGCCAGCTGACGTGTGCCAGCATCCAGCCGCCGATGATGGGCGCAATAGCCGGTGCTACACCAAAGTAGATGGTGACCTGGCTCATCACCTTTTGCGCCTGGGACGGCGGGTACATGTCGCGGATGATGGCGCGCGCCACCACGATGCCCGCGCCGGTGGACAAGCCCTGCATGGCCCGAAAAAAGATGAGTTGCCCAATACTTTGCGACAAGGCACACCCGACCGATGCCACGGTGAAGCACGCCAGCCCCCACAAAATCACCGGCCGGCGCCCAAAGCTGTCTGAAATAGCCCCATGAAAAAGGGCCATAAACGCAAAGCCAAACAGGTAGGCCGACAGCGTCTGCTGCATCTGCACAGGCGATGCACCGA
Source organism: Burkholderiales bacterium (assembly GCA_038230175.1). Classification (GTDB taxonomy): domain Bacteria; phylum Pseudomonadota; class Gammaproteobacteria; order Burkholderiales; family Burkholderiaceae_C; genus Allorhodoferax. The sequence continues at coordinate 19,742 of JBBRNS010000022.1, read as the reverse complement.
GCGACTGTGCAATGCCCGCAAAGGCCGGCAAATAGGTGTCGATGGAGAACGGCCCCAACATCCCCAGCAGGGCCAACAAAACAGCAAAGGCCCACTGCGGGGCCTTCCAAAGGGTATGTGCATCGGGGTTCATGCACTGATTTAAACACGCCTGCTAATAACCCGCTGGGCTCAGGACAAGCCTTTTAGGGGCAGTCGCAAGGGTGTCAATGCGGCCTTGACAGGGGCCGCACTCAAGTCCTCTTACAGCGCGGCTGGCATGCTGGCTGGCACGTCTTCAGCGTTGGGCAGATTGGTGTGCGGCATGGCCACGACGCGCTCCACACTGCGGCTGGCCAAAATCATACCTGCAGCTTTTTCGGCAATCATCACCGTGGGGGCGTTGGTGTTGCCACCCACCAGGGTGGGCATGATGGAGGCATCCACCACGCGCAGGCCTTGCATGCCGTGCACGCGCAAGGTGGCGTCGACCACGGCCATGGGGTCGCTGCCCATTTTGCAGGTGCCAACCGGGTGGTAAATGGTGCCGGCTTTTTGGCGGATGAATGCCTCAATAGCAGCGTCGTTTTGCGCGGCGGCGCCGGGAAACATCTCGACCCCACGGTAGGGATCAAAAGCCTTTGCCGCCAACACGGCGCGTGCGACTTTGACACCTTTGACCATGGTTTTCATGTCGTCTGGGTGCGACAGGTAGTTAGGCTCCACCAGGGCGTTGGCCATTGGGTCTGCACTTTTAAGACCAATGTGGCCACGGCTCTTGGGGCGCAGGTCACACACGTGCAGCGAATAACCGTGCCCGATCATGGTGTTGGCGGCGCTCTTTAGGTCGCGGGCGTGGTCGTCTAGGTGGACCGCTGCAAAGTGGAACTGCAGGTCCGGTATGGGCTGCGTGGGGTCACTTTTGACAAAGCCGCCGCCTTCTGCGCCGTTGGTGGTCAGTGGGCCGGTGCGGTGAAAGATGTAGTTGAACAGGTGCTTGATTTGCGCCAACGCAGTGCTAAAGGACACGCCTAAAGACACAGGCTTGGTGCACTTGTGAACCACCATCACGTCCAGATGGTCTTGCAGGTTTTGGCCCACGCCTGGCAGTTCATGTTGCACGGCAATGCCGTGTTTTTGCAACTCTTGCTCGGGGCCCACGCCAGAGAGCAAAAGAAGTTGGGGCGAGTTGATAGCGCCGCCCGACAAGATAACTTCATGCGTGGCGCGAATCTCGGTGAGCTTGCCCGATTGGGTGTACGCAACACCGACGGCGCGTTTGCCTTCGAGCAAGACCTTGGTGGTGCGTGCCTCGGTGATGACGGTGAGGTTGGGCCGGTTCATCACCGGATGCAAATAGGCGCGTGAAACACTCCAGCGCTCGCCGCCTTTTTGCGTCACCTCATAGGGGCCCACGCCTTCTTGGCTGGCACCGTTGAAGTCGTTGTTTTCGGCAAAACCGGCTTGAACACCCGCTTGCACATACACGCTGGTCAACACGTTGGGTGACCGCTGCTGGGCCACATTGAGCGGGCCGCCCACGCCGTGGAAGGCGTCTGCGCCGCGCTCATGGTTTTCAGCACGTTTGAACAGGGGCAACACCTGGGCGTAGCTCCAACCGGCGTTGCCCAACTCGGCCCAGTGGTCGTAATCCCAGGCGTGGCCACGGGTGTAGACCATGGCATTGCTAGAGCTGCTGCCGCCCAGGGTTTTGCCACGGGGCCAAAACATGCTGCGGTTGTTGAGCAGCTTTTGTGGCTCGGTGAAATAACGCCAGTTCATAACCCGGCTCATCATCATGGCGATGATGCCAATGGGCATGCGGATAAAGGGGCTGGTGTCTGCCGGGCCAGCCTCTAACAAACACACGGTCACGGCAGGGTCTGCCGAAAGCCGGTTGGCCAATACGCAACCGGCAGAGCCGGCGCCGACGATGATGTAGTCGTAGCTTGTCATGGTTTTTGGGGCCTCAAGGGCCGTGTATTGCGAGCCATTCACCCGCGCATGGACGGTAAAGGGGCGGTAATTGGGCTTGAGAATACAAAAAATTGATAGCAAACAGCAGGATGGTGCAGGACAAAAAATCAACAATAAAGGACAATCAGTCCGCCTTTATGGAGAACCAACGATGCTGGAGTGGGATTTTGTACGCAGTGTGACAAGCATGCGCCTGATGGCCGAGCTGGCGCACGGCCACGGAATGGCTCTGCCAGAGAGCCTGATGGGCACCGGCGTGGTTGAGCCTGACCTGGACGACCCTGCCCTGCTGGTAAGCGCCCACCAAGAACTGCGCCTGATTCGCAACCTAGTGGAATCGCTCCCCCACGTGCCTGCGCTTGGCCTGGACGCAGGCAGCCGCTACCACTTCACCGCCTTTGGTGCGCTGGGGTTTGCCATTGTCAGCAGCCCCACGGTACGCAGCGCGCTGGATGTGGCGCTGGGATACTTTCACCTGACGTTTGCCTTCACCCACCCCAAGGTGGTGGACACCGAAGACGAGACCATCCTCACCCTGGACGACACCGGCATTTCCAAGGACCTGCGCCGCTTTGTGGTGGAACGGGATTTGCGCGCACTGGTCACCGTGCAACGTGACCTGTTTTCACTCAGCACACCCTTCAAGCGCCTGTCATTCAGTTTTGAAGCACCACCGCACCCGGTTGATTACCTGGGCGTGTTTGGGGTGGAGCCGGTGTTCAACGCGCCCCTGAACCAAGCCGTGATGGACAAAGCGGTGATGCAACTTCCGCTGCCCCAGGCCAACGACCTGGCTCTGCGCTCGGCGGTAGAGCAGTGCCGCAGGCTGCTAGACGAGCGCAAGTCACGCACATTGCTTGCCGGCCAGGTGCGCGACATGCTGGCCGCCAACACGGCCCAGATCGCCAGCATGGAAACCGTAGCTGGCGTACTTTGCCTCACCGCGCGCACGCTGCGCCGGCGCCTTCAGGCTGAGAACACCACCTTCGCAGAACTGCGTGACGAGGTGCGCCAGACGCTGGCCGAAGAATGGCTGTCTGGCTCGTCGCTATCGGTCGAGCACATTGCCGAAATGCTGGGCTACGCCGAGGCCACCAGTTTTATCAACGCTTTCAAACGCTGGACCGGACGCACACCGCATGCTTACCGGCTAGGAAAACGGATGGTGGCCGCTTAAGCACCGGGGCGGTTTAAAGCGGGGACTAGGGCTGAGGCTGCGTCAGGTCTGCATCAATCCAGCCGCGCAGACTGTTGATGAAAGCGAAGGCACTCACCTCGCCCAATTCGTCCACGCGTACCACCGCCTCTTGCAAGCGTCCATCGGCCAAAGCCTGCGCACGCCCCACCCCGGCCAGCAAGCCGCAGCGCAGTGGCGGGGTAACCCACTGGCCGCGCAGCAGCAGCGCAATATTGCCCCGGGTGCATTCGGTAATTTCGTGCTGCGGGTTCCACAGCAGGGTGTCGAAAACGTCCCCATCGGTGGGGGTGAACACGTCGTAATGGAGGCGGTGCGTGGTTTTAAAACGCACAAACTCACTCTGCGCCTCCTCAATCGGACGGTCGGCCAATTGGATGCGCACCCGCTGAGGTGACGGTGCCAACGCAAAGGCTTGGGTACTGGCATGGCCGTGGGCATTGAGCAGCAAGCGTACCCGCCAGGCACCGCTGGCGCGCTGCAGTTGCACGGTATTCAACGCAGCGCGCACCAACGCCTCATTCCACGGATAACCAAAATGCTGCGCCGCCTGCGCCATGCGGGCCAAATGGCCGTCCAGCAGATGCCACTGGCTATTTTCTAAGCGCAGGGTCTCCAAAAGCGCCATCGGGCTGGTGGCACGCCGCACAAAGGCGGCCTTGTGCTGCCATTCGCTCCACTCGTCTTGCGCCACAGAGCCCGCGGTAATGCCGCTGCCAATGCCGCAACGCACCTGCGTGCCTTGCAGCGTGAGCGTACGAATGGGCACATTGAAGGTGGCATCGCCCCCCGGCTGCACCACCCCAATGGCGCCGCAGTACACCCCGCGCGGCCCAGGCTCCAGCGCCCGAATCGCCTGCATGGCCTGCACCTTGGGTGCCCCGGTAACCGAGCCACAGGGAAACAGCGCCCCGAACACATCGGCCAAGCTGCAGCCTGCGCGGGTGCGGGCCGCCACGTCGGATGTCATTTGCCACACCGACGGCAGCGCCTCGGTATGGAACAGGCGCGGCACGGTCACGCTGTGTGGCTGGGCAATGCGCGAGAGGTCGTTGCGCAGCAGGTCAACAATCATCACGTTCTCAGCCCGCTCTTTGTCGGATGCACGCAGGGCCTGCGCCCGATCGGCATCTTCTTGCGGTGTGGCGCCACGCGGGGCGGTGCCTTTCATCGGGCGGGTCAGTATGTGGCCAGCGCGCCAGTCAAAAAACAGCTCGGGTGAGACCGACAAAATCTGCTCAGGGCCGGTATCGATGTAAGCGGCATACCCGCCGGGTTGGGCCCGTTGCAGGGCTTGGAATAAGGCCACGCTGCGTGCAGTAACCGGAGCCTGCACGGCGGTTGCAGCAGCGGCCTGCTCAGCTTTTGGGTCTGCGGCAAGCTGGCCCTGCATGGTGGCGGTGAAGTTCACTTGGTAATAGGTTCCTGCCGCAATGGCTTGGCGAATCTCGTCCACAGCGGCATCAAATGCGGGGCGCGCCAGACCTCTCTGCCACTGCACTGCCAGCGCATCCGCGTCCAAGTCTTGCGGCCACGGCAGTGCGGCGTCAAACACGGCAAACCATGCCAGCGGCCCGTCTGCCGGGTGCACGGCCAGCGCCGCGTCAAATGCACTGGCGGCCTCATACCGCAGATACCCCACACACCATGCGCCCTGCTGGGCTGCGCTTTGCACCGCGTCCAACACCGCGCGGACCTCACTCGGCTGGCTTGCCACCAAGACCTTGCGCGGCGCGGCAAACGCATGGCGCAGGCGTACACCACCCGGGTCAGACGGGTTGGCGAAGTCAATGCGGGCGCAGATGGGGGGCGGGTTGTTCACGGGGCGGTAGGGGGCAAATCCCCTATCAACGATTCGGGATGTCCACAGTCTACGACGAGCCCCAACACCCTGCCCCGTTTAAACTAGACAGCCTTGCAAACAGGACGCCCCGTTACGCTATTGGTGCCCGTTTGCTGCGTTCCACCCAGCCCCCCTCGCCGAGGCCCTTCTACATGAGCCCATCATCCCTGGCCCAGCGCAGCCTGCGCAGTGTGTGGCACCCGTGCACGCAAATGCAGTTGCACGAAGAAGCGCCCCCAGTGGCCATTGCCCGCGCCCAAGGGGTGTGGCTCTATGGCGAGGACGGCCAGCGCTACTTGGACGGCATCAGCTCTTGGTGGGTCAACCTGTTTGGCCACGGCCACCCGCACATCAAAGCAGCGCTGGTGGACCAATTGGAACGGATAGACCATGTGATGCTGGCCGGTTTTACCCACGCACCGGTGGTGGAATTGTCAGAGCGCCTGGGCGCCCTCACCGGCTTGGGCCACGCGTTTTACGGCAGCGACGGCGCCAGCGCCACCGAGATCGCCCTGAAGATGAGCGCCCACTACTGGCGCAACACCGGGCGGCCCGAAAAATGCCAATTCATCGGCCTGGCCGGTGGCTACCACGGCGAAACCGTGGGCGCACTGGCGGTGACCGACATACCGCTGTTTCGCCAATCGTATGCGCCGCTGGTGCGCCTGGCCGCCACCGTGCCCAGCCCTGACGCGCGCGCCGCCCTGCCCGGCGAAACTCCTAGTGATGTCGCACAACGCGCCGCACTCGCCCTGCGAACCTGGCTGGAGGAACACCACAGCCAGACTGCCGCGCTGATTCTGGAGCCTATGGTGCAGTGCGCCACTGGCATGGCGATCTGCGACGCCCACTACCTGCGCCAAGCCCGCGCGCTGTGTGACCGCTTTGAGGTGCACCTGATATGTGACGAAATAGCCACCGGCTTTGGCCGCACCGGCACGATGTTTGCGCACCAGCAGGCAGGCATTCGGCCGGACTTTATTTGCCTGTCCAAAGGGCTGACTGGCGGCACCCTACCCTTGTCGGTGGTACTAACGACCGACGCGGTTTACGCGGCGTTTTATGACCAAGATGTGGCACGGGGCTTTTTGCATTCGCACTCGTACACCGGCAATCCGCTGGCCTGCCGTGCCGCGCTGGCCACGCTGGAACTGTTTGACCAAACGGATGTGCTGGCCGACAACGCCAAAACCGCGCAAGCCTTGGACGTAGCCTTTGCGCCGCTGACCCAGCACCCCGCCATTCGCCATGCACGGCGCATTGGCATGGTGTGGGCTTGGGACGTAGACCCTGCCTACACCCGCACGCCGTTTTTTGCCCGCCGTTATGCGCGCCACGCGATGGCCCATGGCGTATTGCTGCGCCCGATTGGCAACACCATTTACGCCATGCCGCCCTATGCCATCGACGCCGAGACCGGCCAACACCTGGCGCACGGCGCACTGGCGGCCTTGAACGCGGCGCTGGATGCGGCGCCATCTTCCGCAAGCATCGCGGCAACAGGGTCCGGCGCGCAAGCCGGCGACACCCACAACCTGCCTTTACCATGAGCGCAGCGCTGGGCCGCCACGCGCAAGCGCGCGCCACAGCCCGCAGGGCGGAGATAAGTACATGACCGCAGCCTTCGGCCTCTTCGTCACCGGCACCGACACCGGCGTTGGCAAAACCTTGGTCAGCGCCGCCCTCTTGCGCGCCCTGGCCGCGCACTACCCAAAGGTGGTGGGCATGAAGCCGGTGGCGGCGGGTGGAGACTGGATCGATGGTGTGTTTAGCAACGAAGACGTACGCGCCATGCGCCGCGCATCCACCGTGCGGGTCGACCCGGCGCTGGACAACCCGGTGTTCTTGCCCGACCCCGTCTCCCCCCACATCGCCGCCCAGCGCGCGGGGGTGCAGATCACCGTGGCGCAGTTGGTTGCAGCTTACCAAGCCTTGTGCACGCAGGCCGATGCGGTGGTGGTGGAAGGGGCCGGCGGCTTTTTGGTGCCCTTGTCTGACACCGAGACCGGCGCCGACCTGGCCCGCGCCCTGAACCTGCCGGTGGTGCTGGTGGTGGGCCTGCGCCTGGGTTGCCTGAACCACGCCTTGCTCACCGCGCAGGCTATCGCCGCCAGTGGCCTCACGCTGGCGGGCTGGGTAGCCAACCATGTTGATCCCACCATGCTGGCGCAGGCTGACAACATCGCCTACCTGCAGCACCAACTGCAAAGTCGCTACCAGGCCCCGCTGATTGCCACCGTGCCCTACCAGACGACGATTGATGAAAAAAGCAGTCAAATCGACCTTCCGCCCTCATGGATGTTGCGCAAGCAGCTATCAACATAATAGCAATGACGTCCACCACTACCGCCATCCCCGCCACCTGGCTTGACGAATTTCCCCAGCGCCTGACCGAGTTGGACCGCGACCACCTGCGCCGCACGCGCCGGGTGGTGGCGCCCCAGCGCAACGCCGACGGCAGCCTGCGCGGCGGCGCCCACCTGCTGGTAGATGGTGTGCCCCTGCTGGCCTTTTGCACCAATGACTACCTGGGCCTGGCCCAACACCCCACACTGGTGCAAGCCGCACAAGAGGCTGCGCAGCAATTCGGCGTGGGCGCCACCGGCTCACCCTTGGTCAGCGGACACAGCACGGCCAATGCCGCACTAGAGGGCGAGTTGGCCGCCTTTGTGGGCCTGCCCCGCGCGCTGTATTTCTATGCTGGGTTTAGCACCAACGCCAGCATCGTCCCCGCCCTGGTGGGGGTGGACGATGCCATTTTTTCAGACCGACTCAACCACGCCTGTTTGATTGACGGCGCGCGCCTCTCGGGCGCCAAAATCCACCGCTACCCCCACGCCGAACTGGCCGGGCTGGAGCGCCAGCTAAGTGCCAGCACTGCGCGGCGCAAGCTGGTGATCAGTGACGCGGTATTCAGCATGGATGGCGACTGCGCCGACCTACCCGGCCTGCTGGCGCTGTGTGAGCGGTTTGACGCCCTGCTGCTGCTGGACGACGCCCACGGTTTTGGCGTGCGCGGGCCCCAGGGACGCGGGTCGTTGGCCGACGCGGGGCTGGTGGGTGCACTGGCCTCGCGGCGCATTTTGTACATGGCGACCTTGGGCAAAGCGGCAGGGGTGGCGGGCGCCTTTGTGGCGGGCGACGACGCGCTGGTGGAGTGGCTGCTGCAAAAAACCCGCAGCTATATTTTTGCCACCGCAGCACCCGCCATGCTGGCCAGTGCTCTGCGGGCCAGTTTGCAAGTGATTGCACAAGAGGAATGGCGGCGCACGCATTTGCAAGCGCTGATCGTGCGCCTGCGCACGGGTTTGGCAGGCGCGCTGCAAGGCAGCCACTGGCACTTGGCCGACTCCCAAACCGCCATTCAAGCGCTGGTGATTGGCCGCAACGACGAGGCCCTGGCCGTGATGGACGCCTTGCAGACGCACGGCCTGTGGGTGCCCGCCATTCGGCCCCCTACGGTGCCCGAGGGTACGGCGCGCCTGCGTATTGCCCTATCCGCGGCGCACAGCACCGACGATGTCGACCGGCTGGTGTCGGCACTGGCCACCTTGGCACACGCCGCGAAGTGATGGCTAGCGGCGGCCAAATTTAATGCCAATTGGGCTTCTAGCCCTCATAGAACCTGCGCAAGCAGCTACAAAAAACAGAGCAGTCGAACGCGCTGCAGTTGTGCCGCACCGGAGCACAAACCGGGTCCCGTCGGCCAGCACATAGATGGCAGTGGCCAGCAAGGCGGTGCCCAAAACTCCGGCAATGATGAGTGCAACTTTGGTGTCCATGGTCGGTGCTCCTTACGGTTTATGCCTTAGTCCATTCCTTATCGGCATATTGCGCAGCAGCACTGAGGCCAAGAAGGCCACTAAAGCCTGCGAAAGGTCACCCTATTTACACGACCAGTTGGTCGGCGTGACCCAGCGGCACTTGGGTGCATAGCCAGTGTGCCCGCCGGGATCCACCGGCACAGGGGCAACTACCGGCTCGGGTTGCGGCACCGGGGCGACGGGTTCTTGGGCGCGCCTGGGCTCGGCAACCCGTTTAACCACCTTGCGGGGTTTGGCTTTGTGGGATGGCTTGCTCGCAGTGGGTGGCGGTGTCGCGGTGTCTTGTACTGCTGGCACCGCCTGGACCGGTTCAACCGGTTCGACCGCGGAAGCTGGTGCCGACACGGCTTCCGCGGGGGGCTCCACATAGGTAGGCTGCAAGGCGGGTGTGGCGGGCACTTCTGCCTTGATCACGCCAAACGCGGCGTGCCAAAGCCAAGGCGCAAAAGCGACCAGCAGCACAGACAACAGTGCCGCCGCAACCAGCGCAAGGGGCCGGTCGCGCAGCCAATCGAATGCCCGCAGGGGTGCGGAGCGCATCACTGCAGTGCCTTGGCCGCCCACCGATGGTGTGGCCTTAGCACCGGCAGCGGCCTTGCGGTTTGACGCATTCAGGTCGGGTAGCGCGTCGGCGTCTGACGGGTGATAGGGCTGTGTTTCGGCAAACCCGCTGGGCGTGCTGGGCGCGTTGATTGACAAACCAGGCACCGGCGCGGGTGTCAGTGTTGCTGTGGGCTTGGCAATGGAAGGTGCAGTGGCGGTGGCATTCGCCACAGGGATTGAAACCGGTGCTGGCGTTTGCACTGGCACGGCTGGCGCAGGTGCCGTGGTGCTGGACTTGGCTTTGGCTTTGGCCGCTATCTCTGCGGCAAAACCGTCTAAATCCAAGGTAGGCAAGGGTGCAAGCGTCTCGGACGAGACCTTGGTGCTGGTACTGGCCTGGCTGGGCGGCTCCACCAGCTCTGGCAGCGTGGGCACACCAATATCACCCACGGCGCCCAGGGTGCCATTGCGTTGGCCCAACCATGCGTCATACGCCTCCCGTGCATGGGGGTGGGTTAGCACCTCCAGCGCCTTGTTGACCTGCTGCAGTTGTCGCGCCGTCGCCCCTGAATTGTCTGGATTGCGATCGGGCTGCAGGCGCTCACTCAGCGTCTTGTGGGCAGCACGCAGCACTGCAACGGTGGCATTGCGCGGGACCTGCAGGGTGTCATAAAACGTGTTCAGGGATTTCATGGAGGAGAATTGCCATCACCAGTGCGATGCCGCATCTTAATGGCCCCTTTCGTGGGTGCCAATAGGAATTGCAGACCGTGTCGCCAAACGGTGCACATCCGTCACACCCGGAACGAGCGCAGCCGCAGCCAACAAGGCAGGGAAAAAGAAAAAAGAATTGAGCCCTGCGTCTGCCAGGGCGATAAGAACGACCACCGCCAGCACGGCGGGTGCCCCCTCGGCATTCCAAGGAGAACCGCAAGGCCTTCTGGCCAAGCACCACACAGCCGGTGCACCCAGTACCCCAAACGCCAAGGCCAGGCCCACCAGCCCATACTGCCCCACCATCAGCAAGGCCAGCCCCCAAGGCCGGGTGCCGAGCGACTGCCACCAATCCCATTGACCGTGACCGACCACCAGCGTGCGCTTGACCAGCGCGATTGCCTTTTGGTCCTGCGAAATCCGCCATGTAAAGGAGCCCCGCCCAGTGGACTTGATAGCACCCACCACGGTCTGCCCCAGCGCGGTTTCTTTGGCCCAATGGGTCAGCGGTACCTTGCCCGACACATACACGCTACCCAAAAGAACGACCAAGCCCAGCGTACACGCCAAAAGCCACTGAAGGCGCACATACTTCAACAACTGCAGTGCCGCGACACCCCCCATTAGCAACAAGACCGCACCGACCGATTGCGAAGCTACCGCCATGAGCCCCACGACCCATGCGCCCCATTTCCAAGCGTTTTTCGATTGACTTTGGGCCCGTGCGCGCCAGACCCACAGGCATGCCAAGGCACATGCGCTGACCCACAGACCATACTGATTGCCATTTTCAAAAAAGCCTAAGGGGCGCCAACCCACGTAGCGCTGGTCACCATCGTGGGTAAACGGGTGCACTTCGTACAACCAGCCATATAGAAAAGGGCCGAACGCCCCTTCCAAAAGGGCGATGGGTAAACATGCCAGCCCCGCCCAGGCCAAACCAGCAAGCAGTTGCCCCTGTGCTTGCACACGGCCAAAATACATCCGGCCCAGCATCCAAGGCAGACCCCAGCTTGCCGCCAAATACGCGCTGGCCACCAGGGCCTGGGGCTGGACGGCGGACTTTATTTGCCCCTGCAGCACAGGCCACACACACCACAGCAGCATGGGGATGTCCCACACAGTGGGGCGAAAACGCAGCAACCTTTGCCGATCAAAAAGCACCACGCCCAACAGTGCGCATAGCGGGGCGACCCAGGCTTTGGTGAGCAGCATGTCCGAAGGCAGCGCCAAGCCAATAATCCAATACGAGAACACGGTGTCGGACGCACCGACAGGGTATTGGCCAACGGGCAACACCAGCCAGCCACCCAAGAACACGAGCAGTACCGCTCGGTGCGGTGGCAACCGCGCGAAGGCCAACACTGCCACAAGAGCCCATAGCATGAATACAAGCGTTACATTCATCCACCAATCCTTGATCCTTCGGGCGCTGCGGCATCAGCCCCAACCAATCGCCAACCCTTCTCGCTATGTTAATTGACAGCTCCTTTAACACCACCCAGCTGGTCGGCATGATCGCCTTTGGCGCCGCCACCGCCGCCGCACGTGCAGCCATGGTCTGCGCTGCAACAAACCCCCAAAACAAGCTTATTTGGTGGACGGTGAGTGGCGCGCACCTTTTCTTTGTCGCAGAGTTTGTGCTGGGAACCCGCCATGCAGTGCATGACTTTGTCAACGGTATGCTGCGAGACGCGGGTATATACCCCAGCCGTGGCGCTATTCAGATGTTGCTTTTGGTGGTGTGTGCACTGGCGGCAACCATCGCAGGCAGTGTGATTCGCAAGCGGCTGCAAGCGCCACCGGGCGTTACCGCGCATGCGCAAATTGCCGCGTGGCTCACCCTGGCCGTAGGTGCGCTGTTTATGGTCGAAGCGGTATCGCTGCACGCGGTGGACGCATGGCTGTACAGCACGGCTGGGCCCGTTCTATTGATCGCCTACCTGTGGGCGACGGTGGCAATGGCTGTAGTGGTGCTGTCGTTGGACAGTTTGAGTGCCAAATAGCCCCCTAGCCCTCGTCAGCCGTGCGCAAGCAGCTACGCTTTCTATAGCAACCAAATAGCTTTCTCAGCACCAGCACCTGCAATACCAGCCACAACCAAGGGTCCAGCACCGCGTCCCACAGGTTGCCACTGGGCAGGCGTAGCAGCACAAACAAAGCCACGACTACCGGCACCAGGCCCGCAAGCACACCACTGCCGGGCGCAGCGCGCACCAGCACCCACGGTGCCAAAGCCAACACTACAGCCAGCGCCGCAGCAGCGGGGCTAAACCCCCATGCGTACATTTGCACAGGCAGCAATGCCAAGGCGTCAAGCAACAACGCCCAACCCAGCAGCACACCCAAGCTTGCCAGCACCCACGCCAGCGGCAAACCCACCCAGCGGTCTCTAACGCCCCGCGCCAAAGGGTGGGCCCAGCGTGCAATCAGCAACAAGGCGCTGAGCAACACCGCAGTCACACTGGGCGCCTGAAACGCCAGCCCCAACCAGTAGCTAGCCGACAGAGTGCCCGGCAACCACGGCCACACCGCCAATAGCAGAGGTACGGTCCACAGCACCGGTGTGCGGCCCAACCGGGGCCCCAGCACCAGGGCGCCCACTGCGGCCAGCACGAAGCCCCAACTCAGGCACAAGCTGGCCTGCATGAGGCCCAGCGCCGGGAGCAGCGGCACTGCAGGGTCCAGCACCTGCCGCAATGAATGCACTATCCAATCGATCATGGGCGGCCCCCTGCCGTGGTGGGTGGCGCACCAAAACGCTGCCAGTCAATGCGGGCGCGGTCCACCGTGTAGCTTATCCATAGGGCCCCATCGGCCCAGGCGATAGCGGGGTACGAAAACTCATCCAACTCGCTACCGTGTGCCAAGTTATGCAGCCGCGACCAGTCGCGCCCGTTGGCCGAGGTACTGAGGTCCAGCGTGGCCCGTGACGCCGGCGATGAGTTGTGCGCCAGCAACAGCGTACCGGGCGCCATGCTAAAGCCAGCCACGGCCGCGTCCGGGTTGTCCATTGGCAGGTCGGGCAGATCGGCCCAATGTTGCCCGCCATCCACCGTGCGGGCCACGGCCACCTTGCCATGGGGCCGTTCATCGCGCGTCAACGCCAGCCAGTCTTGCGACGACTGCACCAGCAGCGTGGGCTGCAGCAAGTAGGGCCGCGCCGACACCCGCACCAGCCCCATAAAACCGCCATCTTTGTCAAAGCGCAAAGCGCTGGGGTATTTGATGCCCAACTCAAAATGCACCGGCAACACCATGCCGCCGTCGGCCAGCTGCAAGGGCGCATTGCGCACCAAGAAACTGGTGTTCCACAGCCACGACAGGGGCAGAACCCGCACCGGCTCAAACGCCAGTTCGTTCAAACCATTGCCCAGGCTGCTTTGGCGCAAATGCACGATGCGTGAAGCCGCCCACCCGCCGCCGCCGGTGGCCACCACGAACAGGTGGATACGGCCACTGCTGTCTAACCACGCCACCGGATTGCCCAAGCGGCGAACTCCAAAGCCCAACTGCTGGCCCAGCACATGCCGATTGACCACAAAGCGCGCTGGCAGCCACTGCTGGGTGGCCCGGTCAAACTGGGAGGCAGCAATTTGCACATTGGGGCCACTTTCGCGGTCACCGGAAAACCAAAAAATGGACAAAGCCGCTGGGCTGCCGGGCGGCATGGTAAGCAGGCTGCTGGCATGGGCGGCAGCCATCCCAGCAGGCATGGGAATAGCGCCCCCGGCCTGACGCTGCAGGTACTGCAAAGGCTGGGCCGCTTGTGCTGGCGGCACGACCGAGACGGCCGCTTGGGGAACTGCTGGCGCAGACGGGCGCTGCGCGGCATCCAACCACCAAAGGGCCGCCGACACCAGCAGCGCAAGCAGCAAGCGCCCAGACACAGAAGGATCAATACGTAGCAGCAACAAAACGGGCGCACCCTCAGGGTTAAAACCTGCCTATCTTAGTGGCTCAGCTGCCCATGGCGCGACCTATTGCAGGTAGACTGACGCTATCAATTGACACAGGACTTGGATCATGAGCGAACTGGTTGGCTATTCCCTAAACGACGGCATTGCGACATTGACTCTGAACAACGGGAAGGTCAACGCTTTTTCCCCCGCGCTGATTGCCGACTTCAACGCAGCGCTGGACCAGGCCGAAAGCGACAGCGCCGTGGTAATCGTGACCGGCCAGCCTGGCATTCTGAGTGGTGGTTATGACCTGAAAGTCATGATGGCAGGCCCCCAACAAGCCATTGATTTGGTGACAGCGGGCTCCACCCTGGCGCGGCGCATGCTGGCGCACCCCTTCCCCATCATCGTGGCGTGCCCTGGGCACGCAGTCGCCAAGGGTGCGTTTGTGCTTTTATCGGTCGACTACCGCATTGGGGTAGAAGGCCCATTCAACATCGGCCTCAACGAGGTGAAGATCGGTATGACCATGCACCACGTGGGTATTACCTTGGCACGCGATCGCCTTACACCGGCCGCTTTTCAACGCAGCGTAATCAACGCCGAGATATTCAACCCACAGGGCGCCATGCTGGCCGGTTTTCTGGATCGGGTCGTGGCACCCGAGCAGCTCATGCCAACCGCGCTGGAAGTAGCACAAGAGTTCAAAAAACTCAACATGTCGGCCCACAAGCACACCAAGCGCAAAGCGCGCAAAAGCCTGCTTGATACCATGGATCAGGCCATCCAGAACGACCAGTCCGTTAGTGTGACCAGCCAAGCCTAAGGCCTTGCATTGGGCCCCAAGCTGGAGCCCAATAGATACTCATGCATTCAATCCATCCACCATGGGAATGACAATGCGTCAATGGGTACCCTTACGCCACCGGCTGCTGTTGATTTTGGGCACGATGTGCCTGTTTTTTGCCGCCACCTGCGCAGCCACGCCCGTATTGGTCGTTGGCCAAGACGCGCCCCACCCCGAGGGCGTGGGCCTGACCCCCTACTTCGAGGTATTCGAAGACCCCTCACAAACCCTGACGCTGGCCGATGTGCTGTCCAACGACACCGATGGCATGTTTAAAGGTATACCGGGCGACGACAACAGCGTTAGGCTAGGCTACAGCCAATCGGCATTTTGGTTGCGCCTAAAGTTGACTAACACCGGCGGCAAACCCCTATCGCGCCTGATCGAATTGGCCAACCCAACCTTTGGGTATGTGTCCTTCTACCACCCGGACGAATCGGGCAACTACCGGGCCGAACACACTGGCATTCAACTCCCGTTTGAGAGCCGCCCGTACCAACACCGCCATTTTGTGTTCCCACTGACCGTGCCCGAGCACAGCGCGCAAGTCGTCTACATCCGCCTGCGCTCGATCACGCCGATGTCGGTACTGGCCAAAATGTGGACACCTGAGGCTTTTCGCACGGTCGAGCGCAACGACTACATCGGGCAGGCCTGGTACTTTGGCATTGCCTCTGCCATGGCAATATTCAATTTGCTGATGTTTGTGACACTGCGCGAGGTCATCTATCTGCGCTATGTGGCATTTATCACCGCCATGGCGATCACCTTGGCAACCCAAAGTGGCCTTATCAAAGAGTTTGTGCTGCATGACGCACCGTGGTGGTCGTCAGTGGGTGCTGTGTTGGGCTTTAGCTTTACGCTGGTCTTTGCACTGGGATTTATGCGGCACATGCTCAATACCCGCAAAGTAGCGCCGACGCTGGATAAGGTTGCCCGCGTGCTGACTGTGGTTTTGTTGCTTGCCGCCCTGTGGGCGAGCTGGAACGTTCGCGCGGTCATGGAGTCTGCCACCTTGTTGTTTGCAATGGCAGCCTTGTTTGTACTGGGCACCGGCATTGCGTGTGCTTTCAAGCGCCAGCGCAGCGCTTACTTCTTTGTGGCTGCGTTTGCCATCGTGTGTTTGGCAGGCGTGTTGACCTCGGCGCGGTCGTTGGGGTTCGTATCGCCCAGCTTCCTCACCGAAAACGCATTGCGCATTGGTTCGGCGATTGAGATGCTGCTGCTGGCATTTGCCTTGGCGGACCGCTTCAATGTCATTCGCCGTGAAAAAAACACGGCACGGCGCGAAGCAGATCGGATTCAAATGCGGCTGGTCGAAACCCTTAAGACATCCGAGAGGGTGCTCGAACAGCGGGTGGCTGAGCGTACGGCTGAGCTAGATCAAAAAAACGCCGACCTTAACCGCGCCATGGCCTCGCGTGAAGATGTGGAGCGCATCGCCCGCCACGACATCAAAACCCCACTGGGCAGCCTGACGGCAGCGCCTGCACTGCTGCGCGCAGGCAGAGCCATGAATGCCCACGAGGAGACCATTCTGAGCATGATGGAGAAGGCCGCAGGCAGGGCACTGGATATGGTGAATTTGTCGCTGGATTTGTACCAGATGGAAAACGGCAGCTATGTGTTCAAGCCAGACACCGTGAACCTGACCGAGTTGGTGCAATCGGTGGTGCAAGACCTCAGCGTGCATGCGCAGTCCAAGGCGGTGTCGTTCCATCTGAGTGGGCACGAGCCGGCGGTGTACGTGCAAGGAAATGACTCGCTGTGCTACTCCATCCTTGCGAACCTGACCAAGAACGCCATCGAAGCGGCCCCGGAGCACTCGGGCGTTGGCATTACGCTGGTCGATGGCCCACAGGTTGGGCTGCATATCCACAACCAAGGCGAAGTGCCTGCAACCATCAAGACGACTTTTTTTGCCAAATATGGCAGTAAGGGCAAAGTCGGTGGCACCGGCCTGGGCGCCTACTCGGCCCAACTGCTCGCGTGCGTGCAAGGTGGCACGCTGACCATGCATTCCACCCATGACGAAGGCACAACCCTCACGCTGACGCTGGCCCAGGCGAAACCACCTTTGTCGGCCAGCGCGGCGTCCGCGCAGCAAGGGGCTGCAACTCCCGCCAACGCCGTACCCGCACCCACATTGGCGGCGCTGCACGTATTGGTGGTGGACGACGACGAGTTCAACCTGTTAGTGGTCGAATCACACCTGCCGCAGCCGCCCTTGCAGGTAACAACTGCGGTCAACGGGCGGCTGGCACTGCAGGCTGCAATGCAAAGCCGACCAGATGTCATCATCTTGGACGTGGAAATGCCTATCATGGGCGGCCTAGAGGCACTGGCCCGCATACGCGCGTACCAAGCCGCCCAGGGGCAAGCACCCAGTTATGTGGTGGCCTACTCGGGCAGTGACGACCCGCAAAGCATTGAAAAATTCCGCGCTGCGGGTTTTGACCTTTGTCTAAAAAAGCCCAGCTCGCGCGAATCGATTTTGGCCGTGCTGGAGCAGGCCACTGCATTAACCCGCTGACATCCCGCAAGCGCGGTGGCTTACGGAGGCGCTGGGGTGGTCGGTGCCTCGCCCTGCTCGATGCGGTTGACCAACCAATCCATGTAATTGTCGTTACCCAAGTTGATTCGAATACGCACTGGCAAAAACTGCAGGCTGGGCGCGAACCACAGCTCGGCGGTGATGACACCGGTGGGATTGGCAATTTGGCGCGGCTTTAAGTGGTAGGCGGGCACAGCACCAAACTCCGGAATTTGCAGTGTTTCCAGCGCCACCACGTCGTAAGTCCAAAGCCGCATCTCACGGGGCCGCGCCAGCCATAGTGCGACCTGGGAACCGACCTCCAATGGCTGCAAGCCGGTCGAGAAGCGGTGGCTCAGCTCCACAAACTGGCTGCTAGTGTCTTGCACCCCTTGCGGTTGTGGGAACACCCTGCCGTCAGTGAACGTGACGCCAAGGCCATCAAAGCTCAGGCGGCGTACCCGGCTCATAAACCGCTCTTCGTACACCCGTGGCTGCAGGCCGTCCTCGGTTAGCTCGCCCTGGCTGATCATGGTTCCGGTAAACAGCGAGGCAATGTGCAAATCCACTTGCACTTGGTAGCGCCCCTCCATGCGTTGCCACTGCACCTGCCCATCCCCGGAAAAGTCGCCTCGGTAATAGCCCTTGAGTGCATAGGACAAGCGTGTGTCGGCGGGCCAGCTACTTTTGGGTGCTTCGTCTGCCACAACAGGTTCGTTGGCGGCTTCAACCAGCGGCTCGATCGGCGCCTGTGGGGTGGCGCCTGTGGATGGGTCGGCAGACTCATCCACAGCGGCTTGCGGGCCGTCGGAGGTATCCGGTGGGGCGGGGTCCGCTGCGGCAACCGGCAGCGGTGCTGGTCGCGGAGCGCGTACCGGCTTTCGCGGCCTCGCGGGGGGGGGTGACACCACCGCCGCTGGCTGCAAGACCCGCATATAAATAGGCTTAGGCATGGGCGTTATGGCAGCACCGTCTGCGAGTTGGTACTGCAGATAGACCAGCGCGAGCCAGTGCACGGCCATCACCAAGCCCAAAAGTAAAGCGTACCCCACCCAGGATTGGGGCTTGACGTAGTTCGCTCGGGTTTTCACAGTGCCGATTGTTACAGGACTGCGGGGCAATCCCACCGAATCTACATCGCCATAGACGCAACCCCGCAGGTGCTTAGGCAGCGGCCTCAGTCGTCGCATCGGCTTTGCGCCGAGACTTCTTGGGGTTGGCCCCGACCACCGTCAACTTGGGCCGGGTGGTCTTCTTGGTCGCGCGGGCCGCGCGGGCCTTAGGCTGCGTCAGCAAGGGCACCAGGCCAATGTACTCCTGAAAGCTGTCGCGCAGGCATAAGGCAAACACTTCAGGGTCAGGAATCTGCTCAGCGCAGGCGGTAAA
Source organism: Burkholderiales bacterium (assembly GCA_038230175.1). Classification (GTDB taxonomy): domain Bacteria; phylum Pseudomonadota; class Gammaproteobacteria; order Burkholderiales; family Burkholderiaceae_C; genus Allorhodoferax. The sequence continues at coordinate 999 of JBBRNS010000022.1, read as the reverse complement.
GGAAATCACGATGGTGTCGCCATAACCGGTGACAGAAAACACCAATCCCATGCCGTCTGAAATAGGCATGATGGCAGAGAGGTACTTAAGTTTGGCCCCACGCAAATACAGCGGCACCCGCGAGCCGGGCACGTTGGTGATGGCGCAATTGGCCAAGGGCGCCCAGTCGCCTAACAAGGCCGACGCCGAACGCAACATCTTGCTGGTCGCAGCAATTGCAACTGAAGGTGCATGCTGCGCCAAGTTGGTCAACTCACGCGCACTGACCGCTTGGGCCATGATTTCAGACGACGAACTGGCCGCCTGGATTGCAACCAAACGCTTCACAGGGTCATCAATGTCGGTACCTAATGCGACCCGCACCCAGGAAAAGTTGGAGCGCTCATCAGCCTCGGGGGGAATTTTTAGCGCAATGGGCGCCGCTGCTACCAGGCTTTGTCCAGGCAACTCATGCTGTAGCGTCAAATACCGCCTCAGTCCACCCGCGCAAACGGCCAAGACCACATCGTTCACGGTCGCACCCGGCGCCAAGGCACGGATCGATTTGAAGTCTTGCAGGGCAAAGCGACGTGTTTCAAACACCCGGTAGGCCGAAACCTCGGTGTTGAATCGCGTCGTCGGGAACTGCTCCGGTTGCTCCAAAAACTCACCCACAAAGGTCTTGACCGTTGCTTTAAGTGCCGTCCAGTTTGCGGTCAAAGGTTGCACCATGCGCCAGGGAAATGTAAGCAAATTCAGACCGGCCAAACACAACAACAAAACGTTGCCAGGGGCTGCTTCAGGGAACCATGGAGCCTCCGGCGGCGTCGAAGGCGAATCAGCAGACAAATCGTGCAGCAGGGTCGTTATTTCATTGCCATTCAACACGTCAATCGCGGCGTGGTGGACCTTCAGCAAGACCGCAAAGCTGCCCGCCGGCAGGTCCAGAAAACTGTCTAGGCCTTCGATGACATACATCTCCCACAAGGGTCGATTCAAATCCAACGGCCGGCTGTGAAT
>JBBRNS010000021.1:0-28042 GCA_038230175.1 Burkholderiales bacterium | reverse complement strand
GTCTGACAGGGTGAACCATTGCTGCAAGAAGTGCACGCGCAGCATGGTGTGCAGAGAAAACGGTGGACGCCCGGTGCGCCCTTCTGGGTAGTAGGGGGCAATGCGTGCGACTAAATCGTTCCATGGAACAACCATTTCCATTTGCTCGAGGACTACCTGCTTGCGGGTCTTCTTCACGCTGAGTTGGAGGTTCAAGGTGGCTTGCTTCATGCTATGTATTTTATAGCAATGCAGCGTTTTTTTGGTGAACTACTGACATAAATGCTTGGGAGTTATGCAGAGTTTCCTTAGGGCCGCTCCCGCAAGGCCAAGTGCGCGTGGCGATTGACCGCTTTGCACTCACTTCCAACAACATCACCTATGCCGCCATGGGTGATGCGATGCAGTATTGGGAATTTTTCCCGGTACTGCCGCTGCCCGGCGACGACACACGCTGGGGCTGCATACCGGTGTGGGGCTTTGGCACCGTGCAAGAGTCCACCCACCCCGATGTGCCGGTTGGCGAACGCCTGTATGGCTATTTTCCGATGGCCACCACGGTAGACCTCAGTCCAGGCCCGGTATCGTCCAACGGTTTGACCGACGCGGCGACACACCGCGCTGCATTACACCCGGTCTACAACCAATACACCCGCTGCGCCAACGACCCGTTTTACACCGCGCAGACGGAGGATTTGCAGGCGCTGCTGCGCCCCCTATTTATCACCTCGTGGCTCATTGACGACTTTTTGGCCGACAACGATTTTTTTGGCGCCACGGCTAACGCTGAACAGCCGGGCGTGATGCTGCTGTCCAGCGCGTCCAGTAAAACCGCGTATGGCACCGCATTCCAGCTCGCCCAGCGCACCGGTATTGAAGTCGTGGGATTAACCTCACCGGGCAACGTGGCGTTTTGCGAGAGCCTGGGCTGCTACCACCGGGTGCTAACGTATGACCAACTGGACCAAATTGCCGCCGACGCTCCCAGTATCTATGTGGACTTTGCCGGCAACGCGGCCTTCAGGCGCGCGCTGCACGCGCACTGCACGGGCCTGAAGTTCAGCAGCTCCATTGGCGCCACCCATGTGTCCGAAATGGGAGGCGCCAAAGGCTTGGCCGGCCCGCAGGCCACTCTGTTTTTTGCGCCAGCGCAAATCAAGAAACGCAGCAAAGAATGGGGCCCGCAGGTCTTGGGCCAACGCCTGCTCCAGTCGTGGCAGGCTTTTGTGGACACCGTGGCGCAGCCGTCGAACCCGTGGCTCACCGTGGCCCACCACACCGGCCTGGAAGCGGTCCAGACCACCTACCTGCAGATCCTGGGCGGCGCTGGCGACCCGCGCCTGGGGCACACCCTCTCATTGCGCTAAGGGCAACTCACAACCGGGCGCCACTTGGGGCATGATGGGGTATGCGATTGGCCCTTTTGTCAGACATTCACGGCAATAGGCACGCCCTGGAGGCGTGTTTGGCCCATGCACGCACGCAAGGTGCCCAGCGCTGTATTTTTTTGGGTGACATGGTAGGGTATGGCGCCGACCCCGTCGCAGTGGTGGAGCGCATCCAGTCCCTAGCGGCCGACGGTGCCGCCGTGCTGCAAGGCAACCACGATGCCATGGCCGTCAGCCCCCCGGCGGACGTGCAGACCATTGGTGAAAGCACTGCCAACTGGACGCACAACCAGCTCAGTGGGGCCCAGCGCCAGTGGTTGTGTGACCTGCCCCTGACCGTCCACGAAGACACCCTTTTGTTTGTGCATGCCAGTGCCGACGCGCCAGAATTGTGGCGCTACGTGTACGACCAGCGATCGGCCACCGCCAGCCTGGATGCGGCCACCAACTGGCCTGGCGTGCGTTATGTGTTTGGTGGCCATGTCCACATGCAAACGCTGTACTACGAGGGGGCCGAGCATGAGTTGATGCTGTTTAACCCCCAGCCGGGCGTTGCCATACCGGTACCCAAACGGCGACATTGGTTGGCCACGGTGGGTTCGGCCGGCCAGCCGCGTGATGGCGACACCCGCGCCATGTATGCCCTGCTCGACACCGAACGCGAACAACTCACCTTCCACCGGGTGGGCTACGACCACCACGCCGCGGCCAAGGCCATTCGCCGCGCCGGGCTTCCCGCCTTTTTTGCCAATCGGCTGGAGATAGGCCGATGAAGCTGCAGCCGCCTGGCACCTTGCTTGATGGTTTTGTCATCGACGCATGTATTCACTCGGGTGGCATGGCGCACATTTACCGCGTGCGGTATGCCGACACCCAGCGCAGCGCCGGCTTTGCCATGGCCATGAAAATTCCGCGCATGACCGCCGGTGACGGGGGCGAAAACATCATCAGCTTTGAGGTGGAATGCCAGATCATGCAGGTATTGCAAGGAACCCATGTGCCGCGGTTTGTGGCGGCCGGCGACCTGGACCGGGTGCCCTACCTGGTGATGGAATACATCGAGGGCCATACGCTGGACCACTGGCTGCAACCCGATACGCGGCCTGATGTGGACACCATCGCGCGGCTGGGCGCCGCGATGGCGCGTGCGGTGCATGCGCTGCACCAGCAAAACGCGGTCCACCTAGACCTTAAACCGGCCAATGTGCTGCTGCGGCCCGACGGCAGCGCGGTGCTGCTCGATTTTGGCCTGTCGTGCCACGCCCACTACCCCGACCTGCTGGCCGAGCAGTTGCGCAAGGCCGTAGGATCACCGGCCTGGATTGCCCCGGAGCAGGTGGTGGGTGTGCGGGGCGACCCGCGCAGCGACCTGTTTGCAGTGGGCGTCATGCTGTACCAGCTGTGCACCGGCACGCTACCCTTTGGCGAACCGCAAACCCCCGGCGGTCTGCGCCAGCGCTTGTGGATGGACCCGCCGCCACCGCGCCAACACGCTCCGCTGCTGCCCGAGTGGTTGCAAGAAGTGGTGCTGCGCTGCCTGGAGCCCAGTGCAGACAAGCGCTACCCCTCAGGCGCGCACTTGGCCTTTGACCTGAGCCATCCCGACCAGGTAGCCATCACCGAACGCGGGCGCAGAACCACCAGCACCGGGTTTCGCACCCACTTCAAACGGTGGCTCAAGGCGACCGGTATGCACTACCAGCCCAGCCCCCTACCGGCACAGCAGATTGAAGAGGTGCCCATCGTCATGGTGGCCGTTCCCCACAAAGACGCCAGTGACGCCACGCTGTATTCCCTGCGCCAGGCCACAGCCCGTTCGTTGGGCACCCGCCCTGGCGCGCGACTGGCCTGTGTGACCGTGATTGCGGGTAGCGCCGTCCAAGGAGCAGACGACAGCGCGAGCGAAACCAGCTTGCAGCGCCGCCACATCACCGCCCTGCGCCAGTGGGCCCAGCCGCTGGGTTACCCGGGCCAGCAAACCTCGTTTCACGTCTTGGAGTCGGGCGATGTGGCCCACGCGCTGCTGCACTACGCCCGAGGCAACCATGTGAGCGTCATCGTGATGGGCTCGGCCACCCACGGCCTCAAAACCCAGCGCCTGCTGGCCACCGTGCCCATCAAAGTGGCGATGCATGCGCCCTGCACCGTGGTGCTGGTCAAGCAGACGCTGCCGTTTGCGCTGCTGGGCGGCCCGGATGACGGCCACCCCGCCCATCCCGCGCTGTATGGGGATGATCTGGGGCCAATGGGCTAGCGCCAGCCAAGAAGACCGACAATGCGGCATGCCCCATGACCGCGCCCCCCTTGAATCACCCCATAGCACCGGCTCACGCCACCCGTTTGACACCCTGACCCCCGATGTGGTGCTGGACGCGCTTGACAGCGTGGGCCTGCGCGGCGACGGGCGGCTCACCGCCCTGTCGTCTTACGAAAACCGGGTCTACCAGGTGGTGTTGGAAGACGGCAGTTCGGTGGTGGCCAAGTTTTACCGCCCGAACCGCTGGAGCGATCTGCAGATTCAGGAAGAACACGACTTTGCTGCCGAGCTGATGGCCGCCGAAGTCCCCGCCATTGGACCTTTGAACCTACACGGCGCAACCCTGCACCATTTTGGCGGCTTTGCCTTCAGCGTCAGTCCCCGCCGGGGTGGACGCCCCCCGGAGTTGGACAACCCCGAGGTGCTGGAGTGGATAGGCCGCTTTCTGGCCCGCATCCACACGGTGGGGGCGAAGCAAGCCTTCGCCCACCGCCCGACGTTGGACCTGGCGTCTTTTGGCCAAGAATCCATGCAATGGCTGCTGGAGCACGACAAGGTACCGTTGGACGTGCAGTCGCGCTGGACGAAGGCATGCGAAGGCGCTATCAACTTAATAGCTGGTTACGCAACATTGACGGGGGCTAGCGGCCTAAATGGCATAAAAAATAGCGCTGCAGATGATGGGGTGGCGCTGATTCGTCTGCATGGCGACTGCCACCCCGGCAATATCTTGTGGACGCCCACCGACGCGGCCGCCAGCGCCGGCCCGGGGCCGCACTTTGTCGACCTGGACGACGCCCGCATGGGCCCGGCGGTGCAAGACCTGTGGATGCTGCTCAGCGGCGACCGCGCCCAGCGCACCCGCCAACTCGGTGCACTGGTGGACGGTTATGAGCAGTTCCGCGAACTCGACCGCCGCGAGCTGGTGCTGATTGAGCCGTTGCGCACCCTGCGCCTGATCCACTACAGCGCGTGGCTGGCACGGCGTTGGGACGACCCCACCTTCCCCGTTAACTTCCCGTGGTTTGGTTCCAGCGACTACTGGCTGGGCCAGGCGCTGATGCTCGAAGAACAGATGGAAGCCATGCGAGAAGACCCGCTGGTGGTGTAAGCCCCACGATGTGGCTAGGCTGCGGCTCTTATGCCGCGACGTGCGAAATTGGCAACGTTAGACGCACGACGGTCCCGCGCCCCAGGATGCTGGTGGCTGAAATGTCTCCACCATGCTTGCGGACCACACCATAGGCCATAGACAAACCCAAGCCGGCTCCTGAACCAACCGGTTTGGTGGTAAAAAACGGCTCGAAAATGCGAGACAAGTGCACCGGGGCGATGCCCGATCCGGTGTCAGACACTTCTACCCACACCCGGTCATTTTCGCAGCCGGTACGCACGGTGATCTCACCTTGCGCGCCATCCGGTATGGCCTGGACCGCATTGAGTAGCAGAGCAAGGAAAACCTGGTTCAACTCGCCCGACTGGCACTCAATATCCGGAATATCGCCATACTCTTTGACCACCACAACCGACTTGGCCTGCAAATCGGTGGCCAGCAGTGACAACGTTACCTCCAAGCCGCGATGCAGGTTCACCCATTGCCACTTTTTTGAGCGGTCCACCTGTGAAAAGTCGCGCAAATCCTGCACAATTTTGCGCACCCGCTCTACACCGGTAATGTTTTCCTGCAGCAAGGAAGCGATGTCTTTGCGCAAAAAATCGACGTTGATCTCTTTTTGTAAGCGCCGCAACTCAAGTGGTGCACCGAGTTCGGGCACGGCTGCACGGGTGGCATCAAGCAAGCGAAACAAATCACTCACATCGTCGCGCAAGGTACCAAGGTTGGTCGCCACATTCGCCATGGGGGTGTTGATTTCATGGGCGACGCCGGCGGCCAATTGACCGACAGAAGCCAACTTTTCTGATTGCACCAACATGTCTGAGCGCTCGCGCACCAAACGCTCCTGCACGGCCAGCGCTTGCTGCAGATCCGCTTGTGCCCGTTTCAGCGCCGTACGGCTTTCCTCAAGCTGCTGCAGGTCGCGGTAGGACCGCAATGCGGAAACCACACAGGTGATCAGCCGCTGCACCGTCAAGTCGGCTTTGTCTTTGTAGTCGTTGATGTCGTAGTCGATCACGACACTGCGCTCGGGGGACTGCCCCGGGTGCCCGGTGCGCAAGACAATACGCACCAGTTTATTCTTAAGCCCGTCGCGTACATGGCGCACCACGTCCAGGCCGGCGTGTTCGGTCTCCATCACCACGTCCAGCAGTATCAAAGCGATGTCTTGGCGCGTCTGCATGAGCGCGATGGCCTCAGCGGCCGAACCCGCGCTGGTGAAGGCAATCGTGCGCCCGTCCAATTTAAAATCCCGCAGCGCAAACCGGGTGGCCGCATGGACATCGGGCTCATCGTCCACCACCAGAATCTCCCAGGGCTTGGGCAACGCGCCGGCCTGGGGCTCCAATCCGTCCGGCGCGAACAGCATGGGCCCATCCAACGCGCTATTGGCAGATTCCCGCGCAGCGACGTGCCCCCCTTCCACGGGGTCGGCCGGCGGATGTTGCAGGGTTAATGAGGTGTTCATTTTTTAATGTTCCAACAACTACGATTTTTTAACTGCCAGCGGCGCATCGGGCAACACACGCAAACAGTATTTATATACGGCGGGCTCGATGCAGGCAATTTTGCGGCTCCCAAATGGGCACTTCAAATTTTGCATCTTTTTATATCTTAAAGTCCAATCAACCCGAGGGCAAGGCAACGCTTTGCCTACATCTTCGAGAATACTTTGGCTTCTTCAAAGAGACCGGTCAAATCCCCCAAGGATGCGATCACCTCGTCCAGCGTGCCGCCCAGGCGCCGAGCAACGGGCGGTGGCAATTCGTCCACGAGCGGGTTGCCGGCAAAGCCAAAATGGCATTTCTTACTAATCTGGTTGGCGGCAAATACACAGGCGATCATGTCGGAGTCACCCATCTCCGGGCCGTATTGGCTGCGGATGGCTTCAACCAAGTGGGGAGCAAAGCGCCATTTCTCGACCAGCATCGCCCCCACCACCGCATGGTCTACGCCAATAACCTCGCGCAGCGCCAAGTGCAGTGAGCTATTGCTCCCCTGGCTGGCCTCCAGGGCCTTGCGAAACTCTTTGGGCATGAACTGCGCTAAAACGACCTTGCCAAAATCGTGCAGCAGCCCGGCGATGAAACAATCCATAGGGTCCGCACCATCAACCCGCTGCGCCAGTTGCTTGGCGATGGCCGCAGTAGCCAATGAATGCAACAAGTACTGCTGACCGTCAAACCCCGCTTCGTTGCTGGCGGGCAGCATGCCAATGGCGGCAATGCTCAAGGCCAGGTTTTTGATGGTGTTAAAGCCCAGGTACACCACCGCGTGTCCCACGGAGGTAATTTGCTTAGGCAGGCTGTAGTAGGCGGAGTTGACCACCTTCAAAATCTTGACCGTCAGCACCGGGTCTTTGTCGATGACCTCGACCAAGTCTTTGGGCGTGCTGTTGACGTCGCGTGTCAACTCCAGAACCCGCTGCACACTCTTGGGAAATGCGGGCATGGCGTCCACCGCTGCAGTCAGTTTCAGGCTGAGCTCAGGGGTCATTTCCATGCTGATATGCCATACCTTTTAACAAACCAATGTGCCCACCGGGTGGCGTCGCTATTGCGGCGGTCCTGCGGGGTCTATGCGCCGAAGTTTACGCCCTAAGCCATTTGACTATTTCGATAAATTTGCAGCGTGGCGTCTGGCCAAATTCGCAGCTCCGACGCGCCGGCTTTCGGCATCCGCCACAATGGTGGCAAAGGAGTATCGCGTGCAGGCATTGAATGTGATCGGTGGCGGCCGCGTCGGCCAAACCTTGGCCCATTTGTGGGCTACGCATGGCCCATGGGCCGTCCAGGATGTGCTGACCACCCACCTCAGCAGCGCGCAGGCTGCCGTGGCCTTTATTGGCACCGGTAACGCGGTGGCGCACTTGGCTGATATGCGCCCCGCGCCGCTGTGGCTCTTGGCAACCCCGGATGCCCAATTGGCCCAGGTAGCGCTCGACCTGGCAAGCGAGCAGCGCAAGGCGCCACCGGCCATCGCCTTCCATTGCAGCGGCGCCTTGGCATCCACCGCCTTGGCGCCACTGGCTGCCTTGGGTTGGCAGGTCGCCAGCGCCCATTGCATTTTGAGTTTTGCCTCGCCCGCAGTGGCGGTGGCGCAGTTTGCCGGCACACCCTGCGCCTTGGAGGGAGACCCTGCCGTAACTGCCCTTCTGCAGAACGCCTTTGAAACCATTGGCGCGCGCTGCTTCAACGTAGCCAGCGCTGACAAACAGCTCTACCACGGGGCAGCGGTGTTTGCGACCAACTTTGTACCGGTATTGCAATACGTGGCCGAAAGCCTATGGCATGCCAGCGGTGTACCGCCCGCGGTGATTGCGGACCTGCGCGCGTCACTGCTGCGCAATGCAGTTGCCAACATCACCGCGCTAGGGCCACAGGCCGCGTTAACCGGACCTGCCGCCCGGGGAGACACGGCCGCCATTGCGCGCCAGGCCCAGGCACTGCAGGCTTGGGACCCGTCAACAGGCGCCGCCTATGACGCCCTCAGCGCGTTGGCGCTGCGCATGGCAGGGCACACCCCACCCAACCCCAACGTCGCGCGCGACTAATGCCTTGGGCCCACACGGGCCACCCGATTGCGCCAAACGAAGGCGATAAGCGACAGGGCGATCACCACCACCAGGGCGCGCTGCACTGGTAGGGCCTCGTCAAAATCCAGCCCATCCAGCGCCAAGTTATAGGCGGCCGCTACCAGCAGAACGGCCACCAACCGCAAACTCCAGGCATCGGGCTGGTAATGCTGCGGGCCAACACGGGCCAACAGAATCTGGCCTAGCATGCCGGCCAGCAGCCCCAGGCATGCTCCCACCGCCACATCGCCCGGCCAGTGCGCCCCCACCGCGATGCGCGACAGCCCCACACCCAGTGCCAGACCAAACAACCACAGGTGACGCAGGCGGCGCTGCGCGGGCAATGCAAAGTAGATGGCCGATGCCACCGCAAAGGCCGTTAGGGTGTGGCCCGAGGGCATGGACACGTTGTGCAGCAGCTCGCCCACCACCCGCATTTGGCTGTTGTCCACCTCCGCCGCGGGCCGGGGGCTGACGATCAGCCATTTACCCACGCGCGCAAACCCGATGGCAAACGGTGCGGCGCACAGCCAAGCCCACATCAGGCGCGGCGCCAGCACCAACAAGGGGGCAGTAACCCCCAGAATCCCCCATGCATTGCCCAAGAGCGACAGGCCCGCCCAAAACACCGCGGGGGTGCTTGCAAACAGGGCATTGAGGGCCAAAAACTGGCCGGACTCATAGGTGTGTAGCCAAAGCGGCGCGCTCAATACGAACAGGGCCCAGGGCACCACCCAAACCCACACGGCAATACGCTGGGAAACAACCGGTGTGGTTGGTGACGTCATTGCGCAGCACCTTGCAGCTGGGGTTGTGGGGCGCCAGACCATTGGTGGCAGGCGTAAAACCGAAAGCGTGCAATCGGCACACCCAATCGCGTGACTGGCAAGGTGTCAAGCAATGTGCAATTTGCAAAGCCGTGCGCGCCCACGGGCACGGTGTAAGCCAGTTGCGACCAGTCCACCAACAAGGTGTTGCCGCCCACCGGCAGATCCCCCGCCCACAGGTCAAACTGGTCAAACCGGTCTTCGAGCACATGCACGGGCAGCGGGCGGGCGTACCAGCCCAAACGGCTGGCGAGAGTCCAGTTTTGGACCGACACATTGTCCAGCCCTTGCTGCTGCGCCAAACTGCGGGCACGCTGTCCCGCTTCGTCCCAGCCGTGCACGTCGGCAAAGGGGTTAGACGGTGACGCGGTATTGCCCTGCCCCTGCTCCTGGGTAAGCAGCGGCACCCCGGCGCTCAACATCAGGCCCAATATGGCCACACATGCCAGTGCTTGCAGCGCCACAAAACACCCAATAAGTATTCGCCGCCCCCGCGCAGCAGCTTGTGCCAAACCCAGGCCCGCAAACGGCGCCAGCGCCGCCCAGGCGGGCGCCGTCCAATGGGGCAGATTGGTGCCGCCGCCCGACATGGCGGCAAACACCACAAAAGGAATGAGGGCAAAGGCCAGCAAGTGCCGCTGCGGTGCACCGACCAAACGCCTAGAACCGGACCAGGCCCACAGCATCAAAGGGCCAAAAACCAGCAGTTGCACCAACATAAAACGCGCAAAGTGCAAGCCCTGCCAACCACCGCCCGCGCCATGCCGGGCTTGGTAGGCAAACGACACCCAATGGTTCTGGAAGTTCCAGATGGCCACAGGGCTCACCACCACCAGAGCAAGGAGCGCGGCCAGCCACAGCCAGCCGTTGCGAAACACGCGCCACCCGTGTGCCATCCACAAGCACCATGCAACCGCCACAGCGGCAAAGACAGCCGTGTATTTGCTCAGCCCAGCCAGCCCCAGCATGAGGCCCAAAGCAAGCCAGCGCCCGGGCTTCTGTGCGGTGGCGGGGCCCATCAGGTCCCAGGTCAGGCCCATGATGGCCACGCTCCAAGCCATCAGCAGGGTGTCGGGCAGCAGGCCAATGCCCAAGACGTGAAAAATAGGCGCCAGCGCAAACGCCAGCACCGCCCAAGCGCCGGCACTGTGTTCCGCCAAAGGCGAAGCGTTTGACACGGGCAAGGCCGCTTGCAGCCGTGCGCCCAACCGGTATACCAACAAAGCGGTGGCCAACCACAGCGCTTCGGGAATCAGGCGCAACACGGCGGTGGGTGCAGCCAGCGCAACCAGCGGCCATTGCACCCAGCCCACCAAGGGCGGGTGGTCAAAATAACTCAAGGCCAGGTGCTGGGCATACAGCGCGTAGTGCGCTTCGTCGACCGACAGGCCGACGCTGGCGCCCATACCAAAATGGATGACGCACGCCACCGCCAGCAGCAGGAGGGTGCGTTGAGGGAAATTGGCGGTGACAGCAAGCAATCGCAAGGAACACAGTCTGGGGCAATAACAACCCCCGCAGTCTAAACTGCACCGTCACCACCCCACCCCAAAACCACCGCCATGGCCCTGCACCCCTCTCCCCAATTCACCGAGGCCGCCGCGCCAGACCCGCGCCGCTGCCCCCTGTGTGGCCAAGTCAACCAATGTGCCATGGAGCGCGAGCGCGAAACGGGCGTTGCCCAGGGGCCATGCTGGTGCACCACGGCCACATTTGCCCCGGCGCTTTTGGCGCGCGTGGCCCCACAAAATCGCAATCTGGCTTGTATTTGTGCCCGGTGCGCGGCGCAATCCGAAGCAACTGACGCGGCCAATTGAGCCATGGCTTGGTTCGGGCGCGGCGATAATTCGCCACCATTGACACCCCCATTGCGAGTACCCCTATGCCCCTATACCACGTCGAAATGCTTGAAGGCCGCACCCTTGAGCAAAAGCAGAAATTGGTCGATGAAATCACCCGCGTAAGCGTTGAAGTACTGGGCGGCTCGCCCGATTCGGTGGATGTGCTGATTGTCGACGTCAAACGCGAGAACTGGGCCACGGGCGGCAAGCTGTGGACAGAGCCGCGCAGCTAGTTATCGGGTCGTACTGGTACCCCGTTAGTGACCCGCGCACAACAGTACGCGCACACCGATTTGCCCCGCAGTAGACACGGGGGCTACACTGTTCTTCCATGTGCCAACTGCTTGGAATGAACAGCCACTTGCCGGCCAGCTTAACGCTGAGTTTTACCGGTTTCTCACAGCGCGGCGGCTGTACTGACCACCACTCAGACGGCTGGGGCATCGCATTTTTTGAAGGCGATGGACTCACCCCGGGCAAAGCCGCACGCACGTTTGTCGACAAAGAAAGTGCCGCCACATCGCCCATTGCGAAGATGCTTCGCACCTACCCCATCAAAAGCCACAACGTGGTTGCGCATGTGCGCAAAGCAACCGTTGGCGCGGTGAATCTGGAAAACTGCCACCCGTTTGTGCGGGAGCTGTGGGGCCGTTACTGGGTGTTTGCCCACAATGGCGACTTGAAGGCCTTTAACCCAGTGTTGCACGGCGCCTTTCAACCGGTCGGCACAACCGACAGCGAGTGGGCCTTTTGCTGGCTGCTGCAAGAACTCAACAAGTCGCACGCGGGAGTGCCTTCCATCGAGGAGTTGACCCGCACCCTGGCCGAGTTGATTCCTCAGATTGCCAAACATGGCACCTTCAACTTCCTGCTGAGCAATGGGCAGGCGTTGTGGGCCCATGCCTCCACCCGTTTGCACTATGTGCTGCGCCAGCACCCCTTTAGCCAGGTGCAACTCAAAGACGAAGACATGAGCGTGAATCTCGCCGAGCTCAATTCACCCGACGACCGGCTGGTGGTGGTGGTGACCGAACCCCTGACCACCAACGAAAACTGGGTGGCCATGGCGCCGGGCGAGCTCAAGGTATTTGTAGACGGCACCGCCCTGGCGTAAAACGCCCGGGGCGATGCCGAGCACGCTCAGGGGCGGCAGCCCAGCAGGCGCTTTTTAGCGTTCTCGAAGTAGGTCAAATCGCCCGGGCAGGTCGGATTGGTCGCGGGCAAGGCCGTGCCGGACTTAGCGGTACAGGAGAAAGCCCCGGTTTTGGCGTTGCGGGATTTGGACACCAACTTCCAGTTGGCAGGGCATGGTCCGGCACTTGCTGATGCTGAGACAGCGGCGGGAGCCTGGACAGCGGCGGCCTTCGGCGCGTCCACAACCGTCAACCGCGCCGCCTTTTCACCGCCACCGCAGTTGGGATGGGACTGCACGTTACGACCACCCAAAGTGACCGAATAGGTGCCCGCTTTGGTGTAGGTGTGGGTGCTGACGAAAGGACCGGCAGTTTGGGCGTCACTGACGCCATCCAAAGACGCGCCGTCGCCGTACGACACGACAAAGCCGCAGTAATTAGAGTTCAGCACGTCAATGGTCGCGGTCACCTTGACCGGTTCACCCACCTTGACTGACTGCGGGCTGACCGCAACGGTACCCAAGACCTGTGCCTGCGCACCCAGTGCCAGCAGTCCTGATAGGGCCACAGCGGCCATCGCAATTTTTGACTTCATTCCAATCTCCTTGTGTTTAAAAAACTTTTATCTCTGGCCCTTATGGGTTCGAGGTCTTCAGCGCGGCTTCCAGCGCATCCACAAACAGGGCCGCCACATCACACCCGGTCTGGTCCGTGATTTCTTGAAAGCAGGTTGGGCTGGTCACGTTGATTTCGGTCAGGCTGCTGCCAATGACGTCCAACCCCACCAGCAACAGCCCGCGTGCCGCCAAAATGGGCCCCAGTGCCTCTGCGATGCCGCGGTCTGCCGCGCTCAGGGGCTGGGCTACGCCCTTGCCGCCGGCGGCCAGATTACCACGGACCTCTGTGCCCTGCGGAATACGCGCCAGACAAAAAGGCACGGGCTTGCCACCGATCACCAAAACACGCTTGTCACCCTGCGTAATCTCCGGCAAAAACTTCTGCAGCATCAGGCTCTGGGCGCCGTTGCGGTTGAGCGTTTCAGTGATGGAGCCCAGGTTCATACCGTCTGGCCCGACCCGGAATATACCCATACCACCCATGCCGTCGAGCGGCTTGAGGATGATGTCGCCATGCTCCGCATGGAAGCGCTTAACCGCCTCCGGGTCTCGCGTAACCAGAGTGGGGCCAATGAACTGGGGAAACTCCATGATGGCGAGTTTCTCTGGGTGGTCTCGCAAAGCGCTGGGTTTGTTAAAAACCCGGGCGCCATCACGCTCGGCCTGCTCTAGCAAATGGGTGGCGTAAAAATACTCGCTGTCGAAGGGGGGGTCTTTGCGCATGAGGACGGCGTCAAAGGCCTTGAGCGCGACGGTGCGTGTGCCACGCTGGGTAAACCAGACATCGGCTTCTCCCGTGAGGGTGATGTCACGCACCTCGGCGATAACAGGACCACCGCGCTGCCACTGCAAGGCCTGCTGCTCGCAAGCGCTAATGCGGTGCCCGCGCCGCTGGGCTTCGCGCATCATGGCAAAGGTAGTGTCCTTGGCGGTCTTGAACGACTCAAGGGGATCGGCAACAAAAAGCAGTTCCATGGGCGCTCCACAACATCAAATTTACAAAGAACTAAACCACCGGCGCCGACCGACCCAGGCGCTGGATCAGCAAAGCCAATATCCCGGCCACAACGCCCCAAAACGCCGACCCTACGCCAGCCAGCACCACGCCGCTCAAGGTCACCACAAAGGTGATGACAGCGGCATCGCGGTGTGCCACATTCTGCAACGCCACCACCAGCGCACTGCCGATGGTGCCCAAGAGCGCAAAACCAGCAATCGCGGCCACCAGCTCGGGCGGGAACGCGGTGAGCACACCGGTGATGGTCGCCCCAAACAGGCCAATCACCACATAAAACGCCCCACACACCACGGCCGCGGTATAACGCCGCTCCGGCTCAGTGTGCGCCTCAGGCCCCATACAAATCGATGCGGTGATGGCACTCAGATTCAGTGAGAATGCGCCCATTGGTGCCAGCACCAGCGTGGCAAGGCCCGTCAGCGTGATCACTTTGGACACTGGTATCCCTGCGTCACCCCCATGGGCCCGCGCATCCGCAAACCCGGCAGCCCGAATAGCCGCCACCCCGGGCAGGTTTTGCGAAGCCATGGTCACGATGAACAAAGGCAGCGCCAAGCTCACGGCGGCCGCCAGGGTGAAGTGGGGGCTAACCCATACCGGGATCGTCAGACCCAGCGGAATAGGCGCCTTAGAAAATCCGGCGGTAAAAGCGACAAAGAATAAGGCCGATGCAAAGGTCATAGGCACCGCGTACCGGGGCCAGAAACGCCGTGCGACCAAGTAGACCATCAGCATGGTGACAACCAGCGGCACCGCCGTTTGGGCGGCCGAAAAACCCGACATGCCAAACCGTGCCAAAACCCCCGCCAAAAGGGCTGCAGCCAGCTCCAGCGGTATGCGGTCCATAAACCGCTCAAACCAGCCGGTCCAACCTACCAGGGCAATGAGTGCAGCGCATAACATAAAGGCCCCCACGGCTTCGTGCATCGAAAACCCCCCTGCAACGCCGGCACTGGCCAGCACCGCTGCCCCCGGGGTACTCCAGGCAACCATGACTGGCTTTTTGAGCCACAGGGAAGGAACCAAGGTACACAGGCCCATGCCCAGACCGAGCGCCCACATCCAGGACGCGACCATGGCCGGTGTGGCACCAAAGGCGGTGGCTGCTTGGAATACGATCGCGACTGAACTGGTGAAGCCCACCAGCACCGCCACAAAGCCGGCAACAAGGGCCGAGACGCTCAGGTCTTTGAAAAACTGCATGGCGGGCATTGTGACAGCGCCAAGAAAACGCTGTGCGGCGCGGGATGCCGCGGCCTCATATCTCGATCTTGCTGCCCAGCTCGACGACGGAATTGTTGGGCAAATTCAGGAAGTCCGCTGCGCCGCTGGCGTTGTGGTGCATTTGCGCAAACAGTTTCTCGCGCCAATGCGCCATACCGGCGCCGATGGTTGGGACCACCGTATCGCGGGACAAAAAGTAACTGGTGGACATGGGTTCCAGTTCACAACCGCGCTGCTTAATTTGCTCTAAGGCGCGGGGCACATCGGGGTCGTTCTTGAAGCCGTAGTTCAAAATCACCTGCCAGCAGTCGTGCCCCAGGGAATCAATCTGCAACCGGTTGCTTAAACCGATCCAGGGGACTTCGTGGCTACGCACGGTCACAAACAGGTTGTTGGCATGCAGCACTTTGTTGTGCTTGAGGTTGTGCAACAAAGCATTGGGAACCGTACCCACATCAGCCGTCAGAAAAACCGCAGTGCCTTCCACCCGAACGGGAGGACTGACAAAAACCGCCTCCAAAAAACTGGGCAGGTCGATCGCATCTGCGCGCAGCTGTTCGTTGAGCAAGCGGCGCCCCTCTTTCCAAGTGAGCATGAGGGTAAAAATAGAGCCGCCAATGAGCAGAGGGAACCAACCTCCGTCAAACAGCTTTTGCATGTTCGATGCCCAGAACGCAAAGTCCACGACGAAGAAAAATGCGGTGGACGCAATGCACAAGGCCAGCGGATAGTTCCAGTGGTAACGGATCACGTAAAAGGTCAGAATGGTGGTGATCAGCATGTCGGTGCACACCGCGATGCCATAGGCCGAGGCCAGATTACTCGACGACTTGAACAACACCACCGCCAAAACAATGGCCGCAAACAAACCCCAGTTCACAAACGGCAGATAAATCTGGCCGGTATCTTTCACGCTGGTGTGCATCACCTTTAAGCGGGGCAAGTAGCCCAACTGAATGACTTGTTTGGTGACCGAAAAAGCGCCGGTAATCAATGCCTGCGACGCAATCACGGTCGCCATGGTGGCCAAAACCACCAAGGGTATCAGCGCCCAATCGGGCGCCATCAGGTAAAACGGATTTTTAACCGCCTCGGGGTTGACCAGCAGCAATGCACCCTGTCCAAAGTAGTTGAGTGTCAAGGCCGGCATCACGATGGCAAACCAGGCCAGACGAATCGGCTTTTTACCAAAGTGCCCCAAGTCGGCATACAGCGCCTCAGCGCCGGTGACGCACAGCACCACGGCGCCCAGAATGATGAAAGTCGTGCCCGGCTGGTTCCACATAAAACTCAAGGCGTAGTGCGGGCTGATGGCCCACAAGATGTTCGGCTGGTCGGCAATGTGGACCACGCCTAAGACAGCAATCACCGCAAACCACACCAAGGTAATGGGGCCAAAAAACTTGCCGATGCCCGTGGTGCCGTGCTTCTGGACCATAAACAAGGCCAGCAAAATCGACAGGGTGATGGGAATAATAAATCGGTGTAGGTCGGGGGATATAACCTCCATACCCTCCACCGCAGAAAGCACCGAGATCGCCGGCGTAATCACCCCGTCACCGTAGAACAAACAGGTGCCAAAGATACCCACTATGAGCAGCGTACGGCGCAACTTGGGGCGATGTGCCACCGACACCGAGGCCAACGCCAGCATGGCCACCAGCCCCCCTTCACCATGGTTGTCTGCACGCAGAACGAGCACCACGTATTTGATGGACACGATAACCGTCAACGTCCAGAAGAAGATGGACAAGATGCCGTAGACGTTGTCAGGGGTAAAGGCGACATGGCCGGAGCCGAAGACTTCTTTGACCGCGTACAGGACACTGGTGCCAATGTCGCCATAGACCACGCCAATGGCGCCCAACGTGAGTGCAGAAAGAGACGATTTGGATGCTGACACTGAGTGACCCAACCCACATTCGGGCCGGATTCCATTTCAAAGAGGATCGCTATTTTGCGCCCAGCCTCAACACCGCGTTAGAGGGAGCACTCGCATTATTAGAAAAAAATTAAAATGTTGCGACGCAGCAACCCCACGCAACAGGACCTTGCCAGCCTGCGTCTTTACGCATACAGCTCGGCCTGGGGGTCCGTCGCCTCCAGCTCATAGCTGGCAGCCAACATGGCCAGGCGCCCGACCACGCCATACATATAAAAACGGTTGGGTGCGCTGGCCCCGGGACGCATCCCTGCCTGCGGCAAATGCACACCCTCGGCAAACGCCAAGGGCACATATCGCGCGCCAGGTGCGTTGAGGTTTTCGTCGGTGTTGCGCTGGGCATGCACCCGGTAAAAGCCACCCACCACATAACGGTCCATCAGGTAAACCACCGGCTCGGCCACGGCTTCGTTGACCCGCTCATTGGTGAGTACGCCCTCTTGGACGATGATGTCGCGCACTGCCTCGGCGTCGTCAGCGGTTCGCGCTTGGCGCAATGCGGCCAGTTCTTTGACGTCGCGCACCGTCTTGATACCCATACCGCTACTGATGTTGTC
Organism: Burkholderiales bacterium; assembly: GCA_038230175.1. GTDB lineage: Bacteria > Pseudomonadota > Gammaproteobacteria > Burkholderiales > Burkholderiaceae_C > Allorhodoferax. Next base: position 10,568 of record JBBRNS010000021.1, on the reverse strand, counting down.
GACCTTAACCACCACAAATGGTTTTTCTTTGATGCCGTATTCCTTGTACTTCTTCTTGATCTTGGACAACATGCCATCGACGCTGCGGGTCAGGAGCTGCATACCCTCGTCGCTGCGAAAATCAACCTGTCCACACTTGTCAAACAGCGGTGTGATCAACCATGGGTCAACCCCAATGAGCTTGCCAAAACGCTTGGTCACTTCTTCATAACATTTGAAGTGGGTGCTGTTGCGTCGCAAGGACCAACCCGCGTGCAAAGGAGGCAAAAGGTACTGCTCGTGTAGGTCTTCCAAAATGCCTGGCACACCCGTGGCCAGGTCGTTGTTGAGCAGAATCGTGCAGGGGTCAAAGTCTTTAACGCCGATGCGGCCCCGCTGGCGGATGACCGGCTCCAGCGTAATCTTCTCGCCATTGGGTAGCTCGATGGCCGTGCTCTTCTTCACAGCGGGGTCGATGGAGCCTATGCGCACATTGAGACCGGCCATGTGGAACAGATGGCGCAACTGGACCAAGTTGGCCAGGTAAAAGGAATTGTTGGTGGCGTTGTCCGGCACGATCAGCAGGTTGCGCGCCTCGGGGCAGATCTTCTCGATCGCCGCCATGGCCGCCTGCACTGCCAGCGGCAGCATGGCCGGGCTGAGGTTATTCCAAGCCACGGGGAACAGGTTGGTGTCGACCGGCGCGAGCTTGAAGCCCGCGTTGCGCACATCGACGGAACAATAAAACGGCGGTGTGTGCTCCATCCATTCCAGCCGAAACCAGCGCTCGATGGCGGGCATGGAATCCAGAATGCGTTGCTCAAGCTCGTTGATAGGGCCGCTCAGGGCCGTCACCAGATGGGGAACCATGTTAAATCCTTACTTCGCCGTTACCCAGAACGACGTATTTCAATGAGGTGAGGCCTTCGATGCCCACCGGGCCTCTGGCATGAAACTTGTCGGTACTAATGCCGATCTCTGCACCCAAACCGTACTCAAAGCCATCGGCAAAACGGGTGCTGGTGTTGACCATGACGCTGCTGGAGTCCACCTCACGCAAAAACCGCTGGGCGTGCATGTGGTCGCGGGTGATGATGGCGTCGGTGTGGTGGCTGGAGTACTGGTTGATGTGGGCAATCGCCGCATCCAGACCGTCTACCACTTTGATGCTAATGATGGGAGCCAAATACTCTTCGTACCAGTCGCACTCTTGCGCCAGCAGTAAAACCGGCTCCGGTGTCGGGCTAGAATTTGCTACTGATTTAATAGCTGCTTGCGCACGTTCTGCGAGGGCTAGAGGCCGATTTGACTCCAAAATCTCCAGCGCTTGCGGGTCACAGCGCATCTCGACACCTTTGGCGGCGTATATGGCAGCAATGCGGGGCAAAAAGACGGCAGCCACGCCGCGCGCCACCAGAAGACTCTCGGTGGCGTTGCAGGGGCTGTATTTGCTGGTCTTGGCGTTGTCGGCCACAGCGACGGCCATGTCCATGTCGCAGGGGTCGTCGACGTACACATGGCAGTTGCCATCCAGGTGTTTGATGACCGGCACTTTGGCGTCACGGCTAATGCGCTCGATCAGGCCCTTGCCACCGCGCGGAATGATCACATCCACATACTGGGGCATGGCGATGAGCTGGCCCACCACCTCACGGTCAGTGGTTTGCACCAGTTGCACCGCGTCGACGGGCAGCCCCGCATCCACCAAGGCCTGCTGCACCAACTTAGCCAAGGCTTTATTGGATTCAATCGCCTCGGAGCCGCCGCGCAAGATGCAGGCATTGCCGCTCTTGATGCTCAGGCTGGCGGCTTCGATGGTGACGTTGGGGCGGCTCTCAAAAATCATGCCAAACACACCAATGGGCACCCGCATTTGGCCTACGCGAATGCCGCTGGGCTGCTGGGTCATACCGCGAATCTCGCCAATGACGTCGGTCATGGCCGCGAGCTGTTCGCAACCCTGGGCGCAGGTTTCCAGCACTTTGGGGGTGAGCTTTAGCCGGTCCACCATCGGTGGGGCCAAACCAGCCGCCACCGCGCGGTCCAAATCTTTGGCATTGTCGACCTGCAGCGCAGCGGTGTTGGCCCGCAATAATTCGGCCAGCCGTTTGAGTGCTTTGTTTTTTATAGCTGCCGGCGCAGCCGCCATGAGGGCAGAGGCCCGTTTTGCCTGCAAACCCAGGGTCTGGGTGTATTCGGTGATATTGAACGCGTTCATAAGCCCATTTTGGCACGAGCCTGGGGCGCCTGTGGTCCGGCACACAGCATGCACAGGTCCATGGCCAGCCGATGCAGCGCCTGCCAGTTGTTGCTAGGCCAATCGGGCTGCTTGAGGCCTTTCACAATGCCATCAACCAAGTGGGCCGACTGCAGCATCTCGGCCAAGGCCGCGTTGCTAAGGCGTGGTAAAACCCGCTCAAACAGCCGCTCGCGCGCGCCCCAAATCCGCTGCTCACGCAGGGCCATGGGCAGCGGCCGACCGGCGGCCATCGCGTCTTTGACCCGTTTGAGGGCCCGAATGTCTTCGCCCAAGGTGTAGTGCACCAGCACCTCAGCCTCGCCTTCGGCCTGCAGACCGTCCAGCATACGTTGCACCCGCAGCGCTTGCCCGGCCAGCACCGCCTCCGACAGTTTGAACACGTCGTAGCGGGCCACATTGAGTACCGCACTTTCTACCTGCGCAAAAGTGAGTTCTGCACCCGCGCCACTGGTCGGATACAGCAGACCCAGCTTTTGGATTTCTTGGTGGGCCGCCAGCAGGTTGCCTTCCACCCGGTCGGCAAAAAACTGCAGGGTGCGTTGCCCCTCCTCTCCGCCGGTCACACGCTGGCCCTGCGCGCCCAAGCGCTGGGCGATCCACTGGGGCAGGGCCTGGCGTTCGACCGGGTCCATCTGCACCGTCACTCCAGCACCCTCCAGCGCTGCAAACCAGGCGCTGGATTTGGTCATTTTGTCCAGGCGCGGCAACAAAACAATGGTCAAGGTGCTGTCATTGCCCGGGGCCAGTTGGGCCATGTGCTGCAAGGCGGCGCTGCCGTCTTTGCCCGGCTTGCCCGACGGGATGCGGATTTCAACAATCTGCTTGTCGGCGAACAGGCTCAGGGAGCCGCCCGCAGCCAACACCTCGCTCCAGTCGAAATGGGCGCCCGCCACGGTGTGCGACGTGCGCTCGGTGTAGCCCTGGGGACGCGCCACTGCCCGGATGGCGTCTAGCGCCTCTTGCTGCAGCAGCGGCTCGTCACCGTGCAGGGTGTACAGGTTCTTGAGGCCACGCTGCAGGTGGGGGCCGAGTTGGTTGGCGGCAATTTGCATAGACTACAAGCTTAACCGGACGCCGGCGCAGGTCCACAGGGAACAAGCCCCATCAAGAGGGTGATGCAAACAACCCGTATTCCAGGTTAAGCCAGGTCTCACGCCATAAAAACTTGCCCCAGGGTGCCCAGGAGCGAAAGCGACTTGAGGCGGTGGGCGCCGGCCAGACCTGCAAGCCCATGTCTTGTGCCATGGCCACAGCCCGCCGCATGTGCAAGGGGTCACTCACCAGCAAAGCCGTCTGCAGGTGGTTGACCGCCATCAGGTCGCGCGCACGCTCCAGGTTTTCCCAGGTAGTGCGGGATTCAGTGTCGATGAGCATGGCCGCCATCGGGACTCCGTGCTGGGCGGCGTACTGGCGCCCCACTTCGCCTTCCGACGGAAAATCTGCCTCGCGGGTGCCGCCGGTAAAGATGATCCACCGCACCCGGCCCTGTTGGTAGAGCAAAACCGACTCATTGATACGCTCGCGGTAAACCGGCGAAGGTCGACTACCCCAGGCCGCGGCCCCCAACACCACTGCCGCATCGGCGCTGGCCTGGTTGTGTTGCTTGCCAAACTGCACCACGTCCCATGCGAGCCCTGCCAGCCCCAGAACGACAGCGGCCAGGCAGAGCAATAGGATCTTTTTCAGCCAGGCCATTCAGGACGCCCGGTAGGTTTCCAAATGGATGCTGGTTTCGGTGTTGCTAATGCCTTTGACCAAGCGTATGCGCTCCAACACTTGGGCTAGTTCTTGCAAGGTTTCGGCGCGCAACTCGGCCAGCAGGTCCCAGCGGCCATTGGTATCGTGCAAAGCGGCTACGCCAGGCTCACCGAGCAAGCTGGCAATCACCGTGCGGGTCTGGTTGCCTTCCACCGCGATACTCATCCAGGCTTTGATGGCGTTGTGCTGCACGTCGGGGCGCAGGCGCACGGTGTAACCCACGATCACGCCCTCGTCTTCCAAACGCCGAATGCGGTTGGTCACCGTGCCGCGGGAGACATGCAGCTTGAGCGCGAGCGCAGCCACCGACAGGCGCGCATCTTGGCGCAGCAAGGACAGCAGTTGGTGGTCGGTTTCGTCCATCGCGGCAATTTACCATGCCACACGGCGCTGGCAAGGCAATTGTCACAGCCCAACCGTGGTGGCTTTCGCCGCCGTTAGTCGATGGATTTGAGCGCGGACAAGCGGCGCAGCACCTGCTGCACGATGTCTGACTGCATGTCGCGGTAGAGCAAGCCTTCTTCCACCTCTTTGGCCAGCACGGCCGATTCATTGAAACTGATGTCGCGCTGCTGCGTGACATCGGTGGGGGCAATCAATTCCTTGCCCGAAGGTGTGCGCACGCGCATTTTGATGCGCAGCTTGAGCTGAAACTCGCGCACTTGGCCGGCGGCATTGAGGCCCACCACGGTTTTTTCGCGTACTTCTTCCAAAATGTCCACGATCACCTGCGGTGGGGTGGACCCACGCACGGGCACCAGGGGCACAATGGCGCGGCCAAAGTAGCGAATCAACTCGGTGGCCACCAACCCCCCTTTCTCTGGCGTCACCGCCAAGAACTGGAAAGCGTAGTTTTGGCTGCTGCGCAAATGAAAGCCGCAGCCCGCCAACAAGCCACTAGCGAACAAAGAGACCAGGAGTGTGCGGCGGATCATGGACGGCCTAGACAACAATGTTGACCAGACGGCCCGGCACCACCACCACTTTTTTAGCGGGCGCACCGGCGGCAAACTGCACGAAAGTGTGGCTGGCCAAAGCCGCCGCCTCAATCGCTTCTTTAGAAGCGCCGGCAGGCACCACCACCGAGCCGCGCAGTTTGCCGTTGATTTGCAGCATCAGCTCCACCTCGTCTTGCACCAGGGCGGCAGGGTCCACCACCGGCCAGGGTGCGTCGAGCAAATCACCCTGCGCATCGGCGTAACCCAGCACACTCCACAGGGCGTGGGCGATGTGGGGGGTGGCCGGGTACAGGCAGCGCAGCAGAATAGAAAAGCCTTCAAGCAGTGCGACCTGCGCCCCGGCGCTGTCCATGGCTTTGAAGTCATCCAGCGCGTTGATCATCTTCATCGCACCCGAGACCACCGTGTTGTATTGCATGCGCTGGTAGTCGTAGTCCACCTGTTTGAGCACGCTGTGCATCTCGCGCCGCAGCGTCTGGGCTTCTTTGCCAAATTTAAGGTCTTTTAGGCCGCCAGCCCTCGCCAACGTTGCGCGAGCAGCTACCAAATCCATAGCATTTAGCTTGACACCAAAGTTCCAGACCCGGCGCAAAAAGCGGTAACTACCTTCCACGCCGGCGTCGTTCCACTCGAGTGTGGCCTCGGGCGGCGCGGTGAACATGGTGTACAGGCGCGCGGTGTCGGCGCCGTATTTGCCAATCAGGTCTTGAGGGTCGACGCCATTGTTTTTGGACTTGGACATGGTGCCCACGCCCTCGTAGTCGATCGCCGTTCCCAGTGGCAAATTGCCAACGGCTTTGGTCAGGCGGGCGCCAATCACTTTGCCGCTCTCGTCCTGCACATGCTCGACATCGGCGGGCCAAAAGTACTCTTTGCCGCCCTTGTCGGTGCGCCGGGAGTAGATGTGGTTGAGCACCATGCCTTGGGTGAGCAGTTTGGTGAACGGCTCATCCACCTTTACCAGCCCCATATCGCGCATGACCTTGGTCCAAAAGCGTGCATACAGCAGGTGCAGGATGGCGTGCTCAATACCGCCGATGTACTGGTCCATCCCACTGCCGCCTGTGGGCTGGTTTTGGTCGCGCATCCAGTAGGCAGTGCCCTCGCCGACCATGGCCTGGTCGTTTTTAGGATCGCAGTAACGCATAAAGTACCAGGACGAATCCACAAAGGTATCCATGGTGTCGGTCTCGCGGCGCGCGGCCTTGCCGCACACCGGGCAGGTCACCCCAGCGTGGAAACCGGCGTGTTTGTGCAGCGGGTTGCCCGAGCCGTCGGGAATACAGTCCAGCGGCAGCACCACGGGCAGGTCTTTTTCTGGCACGGGTACCGCGCCGTGTTCGTCGCAGTGAATGATCGGGATGGGCGTGCCCCAGTAGCGTTGGCGGCTCACACCCCAGTCACGCAAACGCCATGTGGTTTTTTTCTCGCCCAGGCCTTTGGCCACCAAGGCGGCTGCCACGGCATCCACTGCGTCGGCGCAGGACAGGCCGCTGAAAATGTCGGAATTGACGGTGACGCCGCGCTGCTTGTCAGCATACCAATCCTGCCACTGGTTGCGGTTATAGGTCAGACCATCGACGTGGACCACGTCATTGATTTCAAAACCATATTTCTTGGCAAAGGCAAAGTCGCGCTCGTCGTGCGCAGGCACACCCATGACAGCGCCGTCGCCATAACCCATGAGCACATAGTTCCCCACCCACACATCGACGGCTTGCTCGGTGATGGGGTGAATCACCTGCAAGCCGGTGGCCATACCCAGCTTTTCTTTGACGGCCAACTCCGCCTCGGTGGTGCCTCCGGCCTTGCACTCTTCCATAAAGGCGGCCAGGCGTGGGTCCGACTGGGCCGCATGCAGCGCCAAGGGGTGCTCGGGCGCAATGGCGCAAAAGCTCACCCCCATGATGGTGTCAGCACGGGTGGTGAAGACGTACATACGGCCGTCACCAATCAAATTGCCGTCCGCATCTTTGATGTCGTGGGTAAAAGCAAAACGCACACCGCTGGACTTGCCGATCCAGTTCTCTTGCATCAGCTTGACCCGCTCTGGCCAGCCGGGCAGACCCGTTTGCACGTGTTCCAGCAGTTCTTCGGCGTAGTCGGTGATCTTGAGGTAATAACCGGGGATCTCGCGCTTCTCGACCGTGGCACCGGTGCGCCAACCTTTTCCGTCAATCACCTGTTCATTGGCCAGAACCGTCATGTCTACCGGGTCCCAGTTCACGACCTGGGTCTTGCGGTAGGCAATGCCCTTTTCAAGCATTTTGAGGAACAGCCACTGGTTCCATTGGTAATAGCTGGGCTCGCAGGTCGCCACCTCGCGGCTCCAGTCAATGGCCAGGCCCATGGCTTGCATCTGGGTGCGCATGTAGGCGATATTGTCCAGCGTCCATTGCGCCGGTGGCACGCCATTTTTGAGCGCGGCGTTTTCGGCGGGCAAACCAAACGCATCCCAGCCCATGGGCATCAACACGTTGTGGCCATTCATGCGCAAATAACGCGCCAGCATGTCGTTAATCGTGTAGTTGCGCACATGGCCCATGTGCAGCTTGCCGCTGGGGTAGGGCAACATGGAGCAGGCGTAAAACTTCGGCTTGGCGCTGTCCTCGGTCACGCGGTACGCGCTGTGGCCGTTCCACAAGGGCTGAGCCCAGTGCTGGTGGGCCGCTTTTTCAATGTCCGCGTGTAGGTACTTGTCTTGCATGGAATAGGGGGCAACGGTGTCGTAGCCGGGTGTTTGCAGGAATGCCAGGGTCACCCGAATGGGCGCGTGGCAGTGATTTTAGGCCCAGCGCACGCAGTCCGCGCGACCGGCAACGGCAACGGATCAGGGTAAGGCAGACGCGCCAGGATCGGCCACAAAACCGATTCGGCTCAACCCGGCTTGGTGGGCCAAGCCCATCACTTCAACCACCCGGCCGTACGGCACTGCCGTGTCGGCCTTAAGCTGCACCTCGGTGCTGGGGTTGTCTTGGCCTGCCTTGTCCAACGTTTGGGCCAAGGCGGCCAAGTCCACCGGGCGGTCATTCACATAGACTTGCCCCGTTTTGTCGACCACCAGCATGAGGGCCTTGGGTGGCTCATCGGCGCTTGCGCCTTGGGTTTGGGGCAGCTCCACCTTGACCGCGCTGACCATCAGGGGTGCGGTCATGATAAAAATCACCACCAGCACCAGCATCACGTCTACCAGCGGCGTCATGTTGATCTCGCTCATGGGCGTGCTGCCCTGCGTGCGTTCAAGACGGCCAAAAGTCATATAGCCCCCACGCTCCGCCGCCGCGCGGGTCGCTGCCCCCCGAGGAGGCCAAAGCGTCTTGGGACGGCCCGGCGACGCGTTCTAGCGCTCATGGTTGAGACGCAGTCAGCAAGAGCTCGCGCAGATCGCGCGCAAAGCCCTCAAGGTCCGCCTCAATACGCCCAATGGTGCGGCCCATCACGTTGTAGGCTAATACCGCCGGTATTGCCACCGCCAAGCCTGCTGCGGTCATGATGAGCGCCTCGCCCACCGGGCCTGAGATTTTGTCGATGCTGACCTGCCCGGCTCCCGCAATGCCAATCAGCGCATGGTAAATGCCCCACACGGTACCCAATAGCCCTACGAAAGGGGCAGTGGAGCCCACAGTGGCCAGCAGGATTTGGCCCGACTGCAGCCGATTCAAGCCCGCGTGCAAGGCGTCGCGCAAAACCCGGGTAAGTTGCTGTGATCGGTCGCCCGCCACTGCCAGGGTACCCTGGCCTTGCAATTGGGTCGCCTCGACCAAAGGGCCCACCAACGCGGCCCGATCGAACACCTGCACACTGCGACGCGCATCATCCAGCGTCGGGGCCTGCCAAAAAGCGGCTGTGGCGCGTGCCACATCGCTTTGGGCGCGCAGCAACAAACCGGCTTTCCACAATATGACCACCCAGCTACCGACCGACATCATCAGCAAGGTGGCGGCCACTGCGCGGCTGATGCCATCGCCCTGTAAAAAATGGTCCCACACGTTCATTTGAGTCCCAGTACGTCAAACATGTCAAACAAGCCGGGCTGGCGCCCGGCCAGAAACCGCACCGCGCGCAGGCTGCCCTGTGCATAGGTGGCGCGGCTGGAGGACTTATGGCTGATCTCGATGCGCTCGCCGATACCGGCAAACAGCACGGTGTGGTCGCCCACAATGTCACCGCCGCGGATGGTAGCGAATCCAATGCTAGAGGGGTCGCGCTCGCCGGTGACGCCTTCGCGGGCGTAGACGGCGCAGTCTTTTAAATCGCGGCCTAAGGCGTCGGCAATCACCTCACCCATCTTGAGCGCCGTGCCAGAGGGTGCGTCCACCTTGTGTCGGTGGTGGGCTTCAATGATTTCAATGTCGTAGCCAGTGGACAGGGCCTTGGCCGCCATCTCCAAAAGTTTGAGGGTGACGTTGACGCCCACACTCATGTTGGGCGCCATCACGATGGGAATACTTTTGGCAAAAACGGCAATCTCTGCTTTTTGCGATTCGGTAAATCCGGTGGTACCAATGACCGCGGCCACGCCTTTGTCACGACAAACCCGCAGGTGCTCCAGCGTGCCTTCGGGGCGGGTGAAATCGATCAGCACGCCGCTGTTATGCAGGCCCTGTGCGATGTCTGAACAGATGAAGACCCCTGTAGGCTGGCCGGTGGCGGCGCCCGCATCAGACCCGACTGCGGGGTTGCCCACCATGTCCAACGCGCCGGTCAACACACAGTCGTCGGCATTGCGGACCGCGTCAATCAGCATCTGGCCCATGCGGCCGGATGCACCGGCAATCGCGATTCGATGTAGTGAGCTTGTCATTTCTGCGTGCTAATTCTTGGCAGGTTCAAGGGGTGGGTAGGTCACTTGGGCCGGCACCGGCGTGCTGGTTGGAGCCGCTGGGGCAGGATCCACCGGGAACTTCTCTAGACTTTTCTCAGACGCTTCCATAGCTGGCAAATGGCCGGTGAAAACGGGCGTGCGCAGTGTCGAAACAAACTCTATCTCGCTGGGCAACTCATCGGCCTCGATGCGGTCGACCACATCGTTCTTAAAGTACACCGTGACCCGACGCGATTGTGGCTCCGCACCCTGGCGCTTAAGGGTAAAGACATAGTCCCAACGTTCCGAATGGAACACACTGGCCAACAAAGCGGTGCCCAGCACATCACGCACCGTGGCCCGTGGCATGCCGGGGCGCAATACGGCCAGCTGCTCGCGCGTTACAACATTGCCCTGCACCACATCGATTTTGTACGGCTTCACCACGGCCACCGCGCTTGTACTGGCGTTATTTAAGCTGCTGCAACCCGCCAACCCCGCGAGCACCAACACGGCTAGGGTAATGGGGACACTGCGACAAGGGTGATCATGCATGGGTTGCGTTGCGGGAGATATGATCGTGTCATTGTAGCGGCTGCCCCCCTGCGTACGACTGCGCGTGCGCCCGGCCCGCCCCACCCTTCTCGCTGGATTGACCGTATGACGAACATCGACGAATTGAAAAGTACCGGCCTCAAAGCCACCGTGCCGCGGCTCAAGATTTTGGAGGTGTTCCAACGCAGCGCTGAGCGCCACATGACCGCCGAGGACGTTTTTCGCGTGCTGCTGCTAGAGCGCTCGGATGTGG
>JBBRNS010000020.1:0-28166 GCA_038230175.1 Burkholderiales bacterium | reverse complement strand
CTCCCATCTTCTGGCCTTTCTTGCGGGTTTTGGCCTTGTTTACGGTGGCTCCGGTATTTTCATCTAGGACCTTTCCGCTGCGCGCCAAAATCGCATTGGCATTTTTTGTGGCGGTGGCGATGCAGGCCAGCCTTCCGGAAATGCCGCTCATTGGATTCAATGATCCGCGCGCGTTCGGGGCCGTGGTGCAACAGGTTGGCGTTGGATTGGCCATGGGTTTCGCCGTCAAAGTGGTGTTTGCGTCGGTTGAATTGGCGGGCGAGGTCATCGGATTTCAGATGGGCTTGAACTTTGCCTCCTTTTTCGACCCGACGCTCAATGGACAAACCAGTGCCGTTGGTCGGTTTCTTAACCAATTGACGGTGATGCTGTTTCTCGTTCTGAACGGCCACATCATGTTGCTGCTGGCTGTGAGCCGAAGCTTTCAGTCCTTCCCGCTGGACCAAAACTTCTTGGAGGCTTTGGCACGCATGAAATTGCACCACATTGGCGCAGATTTGTTTGCCAGCGCGCTTTGGATTGCCTTGCCCGTTGTGGGTATGCTGATGTTCGTTAACTTGGCGCTGGGAATCATTTCAAGGGTGGCTCCGCAAATGAACATCTTTGCGGTTGGATTCCCCGTGACGCTGGCAGTCGGCTTGATTGGGATCGCTGCGACCTTGCCAATGTTGGATCAGCCCTTTATGGCGCTGATGGAACGGGCTATAGCGCTGTTTATCAACACCTCGTAATGGCTACACCAATTCGTTTCGAATGGCATACACCGTCAGTTCGGCGTTATTGGACAACTTGAGTTTTTGCAATAGGCGTGACCGGTAAACGCTGACCGTCTTGGGGCTGAGCATCAGTTCCTCTGCAATGGCCGAGAGCTGCTTACCCGACGCAATTTTGATGAGGGTTTGGAGTTCACGCTCAGACAGGCTTGCGTGCAGCGCACCACCTCCTGGTGCAGAGAGATTGCCAACCAGCATCTCGGCCACTTCTGGGCTGACATGTTTGCGGCCCGCTGCCAGAGCCCGAACGGCAGGTACCAAGTCCGCCGGATTGCCACCCTTGTTTAGGTAGCCGTCCGCCCCGGCGCGCAGACACCGAATCGCATATTGGTCTTCCGCAAACATGGATACGATCAAAACTCGGACCGTCGATCCGGATTCACGCATGCTGGAGAGCACTTCAAGGCCGCCGCGCCCGGGTAGGTTCAGATCAAGCACAAGGACATCGCAAATGGTCGTTCGCAGTACCTCGCGCACTTCAGAATAGTTGCTCGCTTCGGCAACCACCTGAATATCTACGGCTTCATTGAGCGCTTCACGAATGCCACGGCGAATCATGGCATGGTCATCACACAAAACAACTTTAATCACAGTCAGGGCCTTTCAGGCCGCATGCGCGGTCGGGAGACAGTGGAATCGACAAAATAATTGATGTGCCTACTCCGTTGCTCGAACTAACGTCAAGCCAACCGCCCACTAGGCGGGCACGCTCGGTCAGGCCGCGAATGCCAAATGCGGTGGGGTTTTTCAGCTCGTCCGGCTGAATGCCCATGCCGTTGTCACTGATCTCAACTGTCAATACATCGCCAGCGTCAGACAAGTCGATTTCAACTTGGGTGCATTTTGCGTATTTCAAAATGTTGGTCAGGGCCTCTTGCGCTGTGCGGTAGGCTGTGAGTTCCACTTCTTTATTAAGAGTCAAGTGCTCGTTGCTTACATGCACCACGGTTTTGACCCCGGTTCGCCGTTCAAAGCCACTTGCGAGCCATTGAATGGCAGCCGCGAGGCCCTGGTCCATTACGGATGGTCGCAAGTTCATCATGATCCGCTGACTGGCGCCCAAGGCGTGCTGAAGCATCTCAGTTGCAGAATCAACATGGGATTGCATTGCGAGCTCAGTGGAGTGTCGGGAAATCCAGCCAAGATCGAGCTTCACTGCCGCCAGTGAACCCCCGATATCATCATGGATTTCACGTGCAATGGACGCGCGTTCTCGCTCCACAGCAATCTGCAAATGGCTCGCAAACTCTGCCAAGCGCTTTTCCGATGCGGCCAATTCAACGGCTGCCTGCGCGCTGGCAGCGCGGGCATGGGTTACTTCCAGCGTCCGGTGTATGGCGCGGCCTAAGCGCTCGAGTTCGTCTTTATGCAGAAAGTCGCTGATGCCCAAATGGATTGCCGACACCGCTGCGGATTCCCCAATCGCACCTGACAGCAAAATGAACGGAGGTGGTGCAGGCTGCGAGCTCAGTGCATTCCATGCATCAATGGCGGTGAACCCGGGCAATCGGTAGTCGGCAAGGATGACGTCGAAGCGGGATTCGGCAGCTTTGGCACAAAATGCAGCGAGGCTGTCGACCCTGTGGATTTCGAACTTGATGTTGGAACGTCCCAGCGCTCTACACGTCAGTCGATGGTCTGCTTCAGAGTCCTCCAGATGGAGGATTCTTATAGGGTAATCCGGAGTGTCGTTATCTGTATTCAACGCTATCATAATCTCCAATTATGGAGTGATGATCATGGCCTACGCCTTAGAAGTAGAAAACCTGTTGGATTGATGCATACCAATAGTTGCCGAATTAAGCATATTCCTGCTAACCTAGAACATTAGAAGTCAGCTTCCTATGGTCAGGCGGCTTTTGTATTCGCGTGAAGTGTGTTTTGAGGATAAATGACAATGCAGCAATCATTGACGACACCTGCCGCGCCAGCTGTGCAATTGCCCGTGATGCTCGTGGCTGAGGTGCAGGATTCCTTGCTCGTGGTTGTGCATGATCTGTCCCGATTGGACGGCTTACTCGCCCACACGATGGAAAATCTGATGGAGCGTTTTACGAGTGCAAGTGCCAATTTGGCGGATCCGGCACTCATGAATACCAAAGAGTTGGATGTCGTGCGAAGCACTTTGCGTGCTGCTGTAACAGAGTTGCAGTTTCAGGATATGGCTTCGCAACTCATCGTCCATACGTCGAAAATTCTCCAGGGCTGTGCATACCGTTTGGCATCCGAGTCAATGGGCTCGGAAGATGGAGAGGCTGTGCCTTTTGTTGAAGAAGTCCCTGAGCGTCCGAATCCAGTTACACAGGATGAGATGGATGCTGGTTCCGTTGAGCTGTTTTAAATTCCTGAAATCCTAACAATACCTATTGACTTAGTCGGAGCTGCAAATGCCTTTAATTCTTGCTGTTGATGATTCGCCGTCCATGCGCAAAATGGTGGCGTTCACGCTAACCGGTGCCGGTTATCAGGTTGTGGAGGCGGTGGATGGTCAGGATGCCTATGAGAAGGCGCAAGGGCAGAGCTTTGACCTAGTTTTGACGGACCAAAATATGCCCCGACTGGACGGATTGGGGTTGACACGAAAATTGCGCGAACACCCTCAGTTCAAGAATACGCCTATTCTGATGTTGACCACAGAATCCAGTGACCTGATGAAGCAGGCAGGGCGTGCAGCCGGGGCGACGGGTTGGTTGGTGAAACCTTTTGACCCTGCGCGGTTGTTGGACGTGATCAAGAAAGTCATTAAGTGAATATCACTTGCAATGATTCGGCGACAGAATAATAGGAGACCGTAATGGCTGAAGCGCATCAAGACAGTGGCGGCGGGGGTGGAGATTTTGATCTAACCCAGTTTTATCAAATCTTCTTTGAAGAGGCCGGCGAGAATCTGGATTCGATGGAGCAAATGCTGCTCAATTTGAACCTTGAGACAGCTGACGATGAAGCCTTGAATGGCATTTTTCGGTGTGCCCATTCGGTGAAAGGTGGGGCTGCTACTTTTGGATTTTCTGATGTTGCGGAATTGACGCATCAGATGGAGTCTTTATTGGATCGTTTGCGCCGCCATGAGTTGCAACCCAATGCCGCTATGGTTGATGTGCTTTTAGAGTCCGCAGACGCCTCGCGCAGCTTGTTGGCGCGGCACCAAGCGGGCGGTGAAGGTGATGCGTTGCCAACCTCTGATTTGGTGCGCCGCATCAGCGAGTTGGCGGCGGGTGGAGCTGCGGTGCCAAAGCCTGCTCAGGCTCCGGTCGTGGCGGCGCAGGCGCCAGCGTCGGCTGACAGTGCGAATTCAAATAAGGGTGCGGGTGACGGAAAATCCGGACGAACCTTGGAAATTCGCGTCGGTCCGTTGGAGCATCCCGAGCAAGCCGACGCCATTCGTGAATTGTTTCGGGACATCCCGGGGTTGGGCGAGATCACAGCGATGCCCAGTGACCGGAATGACACACGCATTTTTGCCGCCGTTACCACTTCTTCGGATGAGGACTTGCTGGACTTGTTTGCGTTCCACGTGTCTCGGGAATTTATTGCCATCAAGCAAACGCAGGGTGAACAAGCGCCGGCAGAGGAAGTACTTGCGACCCCTGTGGTTGCCCGAGAGCCAGTAGTCGAGCCTCTTGGTTTTGGTTTTTTTGACGGCGCGCCTGGTTCGCCAGCTGTAATTCCTGTGGCTACCGCATCGGATGCCAAGGTGGCGCCCAAAGTGCCTGTTAAGGCCGGAGCGGCCGCAGCGGCGCAACCCGAAGCCGCAACAATCCGTGTTGCCATTAGCAAAGTGGATCAATTGATCAACTTGGTTGGAGAATTGGTGATCACGCAAGCAATGCTGGCCCAAAATAGCCGCGCGCTTGATCCGGCGGTCTATCAACAGTTGCTGACAGGGTTGGCCGACTTGGATAGAAATACCCGCGACTTACAAGAGTCGGTTATGTCCATACGGATGATCCCGATGTCGATCGTGTTTAGTCGTTTCCCGCGCATGTTGCGTGACCTGGCTAGCAAGCTCGGGAAAAAGGTCGACTTTGTTACTCAGGGCGAGGCAACCGAGTTGGATAAGGGATTGGTCGAAAAGATTACCGATCCACTAACCCACCTGGTACGCAACAGTTGTGACCACGGTTGTGAAATGCCGGCAGACCGCGTGGCTGCAGGTAAATCTGAGACGGGCACGATTACGCTGTCTGCCTCCCATCAGGGCGGGTCTATCGTCATCGAAGTTCGCGATGATGGCCGCGGCATGTCGCGTCAGAAGATCTTGAGTAAGGCTCGGGAGCGCGGCTTGGATGTGTCTGACCAAATGTCGGATAGTGAAGTTTGGCAGCTGATTTTTGCACCTGGATTCTCTACCGCCGACGTAGTGACCGATGTTTCCGGTCGGGGTGTTGGTATGGACGTTGTGAAGCGAAACATAGCCGCGCTTAATGGCACCGTCGAGGTGGACTCTTCCGAAGGGTATGGCATGAAGGTGTCTGTTCGCTTGCCGCTGACGCTGGCCATCATGGATGGCATGTCAGTTGGAGTCGGCAACGAGGTCTATATTCTTCCTTTGTCCTCGGTGATCGAGTCCTTCCAGGTGAAGTCCGATGCGGTCAGCACTATTGGTCAAGGCTCGCAGCTTATCAAGGTGCGGGATGAGTTTATGCCAGTCATTGAGCTGGAAAAAGTATTTCAAATTCCGCGATTTGATTCTGGTAAGACCAGCGATATCATGGTCGTCGTAGAAGCGGACGGTAGTCGGGTCGCCCTTTTGGTAGATGAGTTATTAGGGCAGCAGCAGGTGGTGGTGAAAAATCTGGAATCTAATTACAAAAAGGTTCCCAATGTTTCCGGTGCGACGATTTTGGGTGATGGCAAGGTCGCATTGATCTTGGATACCGGCGCCTTGGTTCGTCGTTCGCGGCATTGAGCCGGACCCTACAAGGAGGATGACATGGGCGTGATGGAAAAGCTTGACGATGGGACAACTTCTGGCGCAAGGGAATACCTCACCTTCCGCTTGGACCAAGAAGAATACGGAATCGATATTCTGAAGGTGCAAGAAATTCGAGGCTATGAGCCGCCAACCCGGGTCGCCGAGGCGCCGAACTTCATCAAAGGCGTGGTGAACTTGCGCGGGACCATCGTTCCAATCGTGGACATGCGCCTCAAGTTCAACTGTGCCCAGGCCGAGTACAACTCCTTTACAGTGGTCATCATTCTGAATCTGCGAAACAGGATTGTCGGCATTGTGGTGGACTCGGTCAGTGATGTGATGGAGCTGCCCGCTGAAAACATAAAGCCGGCTCCGGATCTTGACAGTGGCATCGACAGCGCGGCGGTCTTGGGGTTGGGGTCCTTGGGGGATCGAATGCTGATATTGGTGGACATCGAACGGTTGATGTCGGCCGCCGATATGGGCTTGGTCGGCGTGGCTGACTGAGTCAATCAGGCGCAGCCGTGCACCGAACGACGCCATCGCGATGAATGTACCGCACCGAAGACCGTGTTTTTCCTCTTCCAGTGAGATGGATGGGGGGGCTGGCGCTGGTGGTGTGCAAGGCCGCGAGTTCATCTGGACGGACGCTGACTTTGACCGGGTACAGAGCATGATTTACAAACGTGCGGGCATCAGCCTGCACGATGGAAAACACGCGATGGTCTACAGCCGCCTGTCTAGACGGCTGCGTGAAACCGGTTACCAAAGTTTTCGTGACTATTTGGGATGGCTGGAGTCTTCTGAGAGTCCGGAGTGGCAGGAGTTTGTGAACGCGCTCACGACGAACCTGACCTCGTTTTTTCGTGAGCAGCACCATTTTGAGATATTTGCCAAGTTACTTAAGTCAAAGGCAGACGGAACACCGTGGCGGGTATGGTGCAGCGCCGCTTCGACGGGCGAAGAGCCTTATTCCATCGTGATGACTGCCCTGGACACATTGGGTGAGCGGCCCAGTTTCTCGTTAACAGCCAGTGACATTGATTCAAAAGTGCTGGCTTCTGCGGCGCATGGCGCATATCGGATGGAGGGATTCAAGGGTGTCGACTCCAGCGTGATGAAGCGGTTCTTTTTGCGGGGGCGAGGCGCCAATGAAGGCCTTGCCCGTGCAAAGCCGGAGTTGCGTCAGCGGATCGAATTTTTAATGGTCAACCTCATAGCGGATGATTGGCCGTTTAGGGATCCGTTTGACGCCGTTTTTTGCCGGAATGTGATGATTTATTTTGACGCACCGACGCAGCGGCGGGTGCTAGAGAAGATTCACCGTGTCATGAAGCCGGGAGCGCTACTTTTTGTAGGTCATGCGGAGAATTTCAGTGATTCTCGTGACCTCTTTGTCTTGAAGGGCAAGACCGTCTATGAACGGCGTTAACTTGATTCAATGTGAGTCGAACGCGCGCGTTTGGTACCGTATCCATTAGTGACATGCATCCCATGAAGCAGCCTTTTTCAAGTCCGGGACCGTTTGGCGGCATAAGCTCCGTGATCGTTCCACCCGTCAAAATATTGCCCAATGGGCGTGTTTCGCGCGTGGATCAGCTTAAGTCACAGCCCCGCAAGCCCGGTGAAGCATCGTTCTTCTATGCGGACCACCATTTCCAGTTTGATGCAGTCAAGGTGCTTCCGGGCGAGTATTACGTGTCGAATGAAGAATTGGTCATCATGACGGTTTTGGGATCGTGTATTTCAGCATGTATCTGGGATGGCAAAGCACGAACCGGTGGCATGAACCACTTTATGCTTCCCGACGGCGAAAATGGTGATGGGTCTGGACGATATGGCTCCTACGCCATGGAGTTATTGATCAATGAAATGCTTAAACTGGGTGCGCGCCGTGAGTCGATGCAAGCCAAGGTATTTGGCGGGGCTCAGGTGATGGCGGGTTTTACCACCATGAACGTGGGTGAGCGCAATACCCAGTTTGTGATGGATTATCTGGCTACGGAGCGAATTCCCGTGGTTTCGCAAGACGTGTTGGATATTCATCCCCGCAAGGTGTGCTTTTTCCCGGTGACCGGAAAGGCACTGGTCAAACGCTTGGCCCACGCCCATCCAGAAACCCTGGCGGTCGAAGAGCGCAAAGGCAATGCAGCGTCCGTCGCCAAGTCGACGTCGGGCGGGTCGGTCGATCTGTTTTGAGAAAGTTGCAGGGCATGATACGTGTCGTAGTAGTCGACGATTCTGCGTTGGTACGCAGCCTTTTGGCCGAAATCATCAATCGGCAGCCCGACATGGAGTGCGTTGGTACGGCCAACGACCCCTTGATTGCGCGCGAAATGATTCGCGAACTCAACCCAGATGTTATTACCTTGGACATCGAAATGCCCAAGATGGACGGCATCGACTTCCTAGGGCGCCTTATGCGCTTGCGCCCGATGCCGGTGGTCATGATTTCGACGCTGACCGAGCGTGGTGCCGAAATTACCATGCGTGCCCTTGAATTGGGTGCGGTTGATTTTGTCGCAAAACCCCGCATTGGGTTGGCCGACGGCATCAAAGAGTTGGCCAATCAGATCGTCGACAAAGTGCGGGTTGCGGCCAGTGCCCACATCCGGCGCTTAGCAACGCCACCACCCAGCGCCGCGAGTAGCGGGGCCGGTGGGGTCAATACCTCGGCCTCGACCTTGCTTGGCCGTGTGTCGACCGAAAAGCTCATTTTTATCGGCGCATCTACCGGCGGGACGGAAGCGATCAAAGAAATATTGACCCGGTTGCCGGCAGACTCGCCAGGCATTGTCATTACGCAGCACATGCCGCCGGGATTTACCAGCAGTTTTGCTGCCCGGTTGGACGGCCTGTGCCAAATCAACGTGCAAGAAGCGGTGAATGGCGGGCGCGTCTTGCCAGGGCACGCGTACATTGCGCCGGGTGGAAAGCAGTTCCGCGTGAATCGCAGCGGTGCCAACTACGTCTGTGTCGTGGAAGATGGTGAACCCGTGAATCGCCACAAACCATCCGTGGAGGTGCTGTTCCGGTCTGCTGCCCAAGTGGTTGGGCGAAACGCATTTGGAATCATGCTCACAGGCATGGGCAACGATGGCGCCAAAGCCATGAAAGAGATGAAAGATGCCGGTAGTTACAACTACGTACAGGATGAGGCTAGCTGTATTGTGTTCGGTATGCCGCGCGAAGCCATACTGCACGGTGCGGCAGACGAGGTCCTCCCATTGACGGGCATCGCGCCCGCTTTACTCAACAGGCTGGGCGGAACAACAGACCGGTATCGGGTTTAAGTATTTGCATTGGCTTCAGACGCCAAGGCGTTTGCCAACAAATGTTGCGTGGTTTGAACATCGTCGGCAAATAGCTGTTCAATCCAATGGGTCTCACGGGTTTCAATCCGGTTCAAAAAGGCTTGGGCATGGCTTCCGTG
This sequence comes from Burkholderiales bacterium, assembly GCA_038230175.1. Classification (GTDB taxonomy): domain Bacteria; phylum Pseudomonadota; class Gammaproteobacteria; order Burkholderiales; family Burkholderiaceae_C; genus Allorhodoferax. The sequence continues at coordinate 19,045 of JBBRNS010000020.1, read as the reverse complement.
GCCGGACATCGCTGCAAACGTGTCGAAGCCTGCTTCTAAAAACCGCTGCAGTGACCCCAAGCCGGCCGCGTTGGCTGGGCGGCGCATCATCTTCAGCATCATCCGGAGCCCAGGCATTCGGGTCAGCCGATCCAGTTCTGTTCCGACGGCCAATACCGATTTGAGCTGCCGCGCGCGATCGGCTGGCCTGCCAACCTGTTGCCATGCTCTGACATAGCGAGCGCTTTCGGCACCGGCGAGTGCGTCGGAGTCGGCTATCCAGGCTTCGGCCATGGCGAGGTCCAGCTCCTCAGTTAGCGCATGCAGTTCCGCCATGGCTACCGCTGTGGCTACCACTGAAGCAGGGAAAAATCGCTGTAGTGCCCCTGCGATGCGTGCAAATTGGGCGTCCCGAAGCGAGAAGTCTTTGTCGCTGTACAACTCGTCTAAGAAAAACCGGGTGGCTGCTGCATATTCCACTGACCGCAAAAGGTCCCCGTATGTGGCTTTGAAACGCAGGGCTTGGAAACGCTTGACGGCGACCGTTGCGGCGAGCAATGGCGCATTGGCGTGTGTCTTTTGGCGCATAGCGGTGACCCGCGCGACGGCATTCCGAATAGTTTGTGCAGCTTCAACCATAAAGCGTCAAAGTGTAATGGCCACGTAAAACCTGACTTTGGTATCAAAAAATAGTACCCGCTTAGTCAAAAAATGCCGTAAGTACGTTCTTTGACGCTCTCTAACGCAAAGAGCTGGCAGCAAAAGTGTTGCGCAGGCGACTCCAATGGATGCGATTGGTGTGCAAAAACTAGGGAAAACCCTTAGAGTCTACCCATGCTTGATGCAAAAAACCTTATCAAGGCGTCCGTCGATGTCAGCAGAGAATTTTTGCGCGCCCCGACAGAAGCCAAAGACAGGCGGGCGACGCCACGGCCGAGGCCTGTGCCGTCCATGGTCCCAATTCGGTCCCTTGGTCAAAACCACAGAGCACGCATTTTGCGGCATTTATTGGCCCTCGAGCCTCAAGACCGGTACCTGCGCTTTGGCTACCAAGCATCAGACACCCAAATAGAGCGTTATGTCGAGGGGCTTAATTTTGAACGCGATGAGATTTTCGGCATCTACAACCGAAACCTCCAACTCATTGCCATGGCCCACTTAGCCTATGCCTCTGACGAACACTGCAAGTCCTGCGCCGAGTTTGGCGTTTCGGTTGCCACATTGTCACGGGGCAGGGGCTACGGCTCCCGCCTGTTTGAGCGGGCAGCCATGAGTGCGGTCAATGAAGGGGTGAGCCTGATGTTCATCCACGCCCTGAGCGAAAACGCAGCCATGCTGAAGATTGCACGCAATGCGGGCGCGCGGGTCGAGCGCGACGGTGGCGAGTCTGAGGCGTATTTGCAGCTGCCAGTCGCCACTTTTGACAGCCGAATGTCCGAAATGTTGGAAGAGCAAGTGGCGCAGGCCGATTACCGAATCAAAGTCCAGGCCAAGCAATTCTGGAAGATTCTGTCCATGTTCCAAGACATGCGCTGTGGACCCAAAGACCCCAAGGAGCCGCCTGCCGGTTGAAGTGAATGCCGGTGTCCAAAACGACAGCTGCGCCAAATCCGCTATCCTAGGGGCTTAGTAACCACCGCAGTTCCTGCATCCGTCAGTGTCAGACCCCCATCCCGCACGCCTTCCCGACAGGGAAGATAAGCGCACCTTCCTGCGTAAATTGGCCGAATTTATTCACCCCGGCCCGGACTCGACGGACGAGCTCATCGAAACGCTGGTGGAGGCGGAAGACAATCACATCATCAATGCCGAATCACGCGTCATGCTCGAAGGTGTTATTCGCATGGCGGACATGACTGCCGGTGATGTGATGGTGCCGGCAACCCGAACCGACATGCTTGACATCCAAGCGCCTGTAGACGCTTTGTTGCACACGGTCATTGATACGGCGCATTCCCGTTTCCCGGTTTTTGAGGGCGACCGGGAAAACGTCATTGGCATCTTGCTGGCCAAAGATTTGTTGAAGTTGCAGCGGGCGCCGGAGCTCAATATCCGCGCTTTGTTGCGGCCCGCCGTATTCGTTCCAGAGACCAAGGGACTTAACGATTTGCTGCGCGATTTTCGCGGCAACCGCAATCACCTTGCCATTGTGATTGACGAGTTTGGCCGCGTGGCCGGGCTGATCACGATTGAAGACGTGTTGGAGCAGATCGTTGGTGAGATCGAAGACGAATTTGACATCGCCGAGGACGAAGGCGATATCTTCGCTCTGGCCGACCGCACCTACCGCGTTAGTGGCGACACCACAGTTGAGCGTGTCAACGACGCGTTCCTGGTGACCCTGTCCGGCTCAGATCCAGACGACCATTTCGACACCATCGGTGGTCTCATTGCCCACGAAATGGGCCATGTCCCCCAGCGCGGCGAGCGCTACACCTTGGGTGGGCTTGACTTTTTGGTGCTGCACACCAAGGGTGGCGCTGTTAAATGGTTCAAGGTTTCACCCGCAGCGGTGGCTGGGTCTTGAGCGGGGCGCTGAGCCCCGGCACTGCGTCGGGGGCCAAAGGGTTGGCAATCTCCCATTGGCCCATCGTCTTGGTCGCAGCCGCTTTGCAGTCGGTCAGCGCCGCGTGGCCATGGGACGTCGGCTTCGCACTTGGGCAACCTCTGTGGTGGCTGCAGTCCGTCGCCCTGGCGGTACTCGTTTGGCAGCTGTCCTGCTGCACGAATCAACGCCAAGCTGCCGCCACAGGACTCGTGTTTACTAGCGTTTGGTTGACGGGCACATTTTGGTGGCTGTATGGCTCCATGCACACCTATGGCGGCCTGAACGCTGCCATTGCAGGTTTGGCGGTGCTGGGTTTGGCAGCGGCGTTGGCGCTGTACTACACCGTGGCGTGTGCGGTGTATTGGCGCTTGGCGCGCTATCGCAGTGCGGCGCTGGGTTTTGCGGCGTTGTGGGTGATGGCTGAAATGGCACGTGGTACCTGGCTTACCGGATTCGGCTGGGGGGCTGTGGCGTATGCACACACGAATGGCCCCTTAGCAGGTTATGCGCCGTGGGTAGGCGCTTATGGGATGGTGGCGATTGCCGCATGGGTTGCCGCAGCCCTGGTGGTGGCGCTGCGTGGCAGCCTGGGCCACGGCATTGGCGTGGTGGTGGTACTGGGCTCCGGGTTGCTGGCACCGCTGGCGCACTGGTCTACGCCTGCCGGCACGCTGTCGGTCACGCTGCTGCAGGGCAATATTGCGCAAGATGAAAAATTTGAAGCGGGCTCCGGTGTGCCCATGGCGCTGGCATGGTATGGCCAGCAGCTCACCGCCAACACCAGTGATTTGGTCGTAGCGCCAGAAACGGCGGTCCCGCTACTGCCGCAGGACTTGCCCGACGGCTATTGGGACCGGTTGCAAGCGCGTTTCCAAGGAGGCGAACAGGCAGCACTTATTGGCATGCCTTTAGGCAGCTACAGCCAGGGCTATACCAATTCTGTCGTGGGGCTGCGCCCGGGCGTTGGTGAAGCGTGGCGCTATGACAAGCACCACCTGGTTCCCTTTGGTGAATTCATTCCGCCCTTGTTCAAGTGGTTCACCCAGCTGATGAATATTCCGCTGGGCGACTTCAACCGCGGCGCCATCGGGCAGGCCTCAATGCCCTGGAAAGGGCAGCTACTGGCACCCAATATCTGCTACGAAGACCTTTTTGGCGAAGAGCTGGGCGCCCGCTTTACCGATCCAGCTGCTGCGCCCACCATTTTTGTCAATGCCAGCAACATCGGCTGGTTTGGCAACACGGTTGCGATTGACCAGCACTTGCAGATCAGCCGCTTGCGGGCGCTGGAGTTTGAGCGCCCCATGCTGCGCGCCACCAATACCGGCTCTACCGTGGTGATTGACCACACCGGCACGGTCACCGCCGCACTGCCCCGCTACACACAGGGCGTTTTGGTGAGCACGGTTCAGGGGCGCAGCGGCACCACCCCCTATGCGTGGTGGGTAGCGCGATTCGGGCTGTGGCCCATCTGGTTGTTGGCCCTTGCTATTGTTTTTGTAGCTGCTCGCGCACGGCCGGTGTCGGCGCAGTGATGGTTTTGCCCCGTAAAATCGGGGCATGCTCACATTTCAACAAATCATTTTGAAGTTACAGGCCTACTGGGCCGAACAAGGTTGCGCGCTTTTGCAGCCCTACGACATGGAAGTCGGCGCCGGCACCTCGCACACCGCCACGTTTTTGCGGGCACTTGGCCCTGAGCCTTGGAAGGCCGCCTACGTGCAACCCAGCCGTCGGCCCAAAGACGGCCGCTACGGCGAGAACCCAAACCGCCTGCAGCACTACTACCAGTACCAGGTGGTTCTCAAGCCCGCGCCCAGCAATATTTTGGAGCTGTACCTTGGCTCGCTGGAAGCCTTGGGTTTTGACCTCAAGAAAAACGACATCCGTTTTGTAGAAGACGACTGGGAAAATCCGACGTTAGGCGCATGGGGTCTGGGGTGGGAAGTTTGGCTCAACGGCATGGAAGTTACCCAATTTACCTACTTCCAGCAGGTGGGTGGCATCGATTGCAAACCCATCACCGGTGAGATCACCTACGGCCTAGAGCGCTTGGCCATGTACCTGCAGGGCGTGGACAACGTCTACAACCTGACCTGGACCGAAGGCCTGTCGTATGGCGACGTCTACAAACAAAACGAGGTCGAGCAATCGACCTACAACTTTGAGCACAGCGACGCCGACTTTTTGTTCACTGCTTTCACCGCGCACGAAAAGCAGGCCAAACACCTGATGGAGCAGCAGCTTGCATTGCCGGCCTATGAGCAGGTGCTCAAATGTGCCCACAGCTTCAACCTGCTCGACGCCCGGGGTGCCATCAGCGTGACCGAGCGCGCCGCTTACATTGGCCGCATTCGCAACCTGGCGCGGGGTGTGGCGCAGAGCTATTTTGAGAGCCGCGAGCGGCTGGGCTTCCCCATGGCTCCGCGCGAATGGGTAGAGCAAATGACACCGACTGCAATGATGACGAAGAAGGCTGCATGATGACGACGAAAAACCTTCTGGTGGAATTGTTTGTTGAAGAGTTGCCACCCAAAGTGCTCAAAAAACTGGGCGATGCTTTTGCCGCCCAACTGGCTGAGCAGCTTAAAACCATGGGCCTGGCCAGTGCTGACTCGGTCACCACCGCCTACGCGTCGCCGCGCCGCTTGGCCGCACACATCACCCACATTGCACTCAAAGCGGCCGACCGAGCGGTGCAGCAAAAACTGATGCCGGTCTCCGTGGGGCTGGACGCCACCGGCAACGCCACGCCGGCGCTGCTGAAGAAACTGCAAGCCTTGGGTGCGGACGTAACCGACCCTGCAGCGGCCGTGGCCGCGCTCAAGCGTGCGCCCGACGGTAAAGCCGAGGCTCTGTTTTACGACAGCCTAGTCACGGGCGCTACGCTGGACACCGGCTTGCAAAAAGCGCTGGAAGAGTCCATTGCCAAGCTGCCCATCCCCAAGGTCATGAGCTACCAGCTAGAAACCGATTGCGCCTTACCCGGCTGGAGCAGCGTGAATTTTGTGCGCCCTGCGCACGGTTTGGTGGCCCTGCACGGTGCGACCGTGGTGCCCGTCAAAGTGCTGGGTCTGACCGCTGGCCATACCACCCAAGGGCACCGGTTTGAGGCTGCTGTCTCGCCAGTGGTCATTAAAGACGCCGACAGTTATGCCCAAACCCTGGCACGCGATGGCGCCGTCATTGCCTCCTTTGCCGAGCGCAAGGCCGAAATCGCCCGCCAATTGGCGACAGCTGCCGCTGCCATTGGCGGTGGGGTCAAACCAATTGAAGACGATGCGTTGCTGGACGAAGTAACGGCCCTCGTGGAGCGGCCCAATGTGCTGGTGTGCCAGTTTGAACAAGAGTATCTGGCGGTACCGCAAGAGTGCCTGATTCTCACCATGAAGGCCAACCAAAAGTACTTCCCGCTGCTTGACGCGCAGGGCAAGCTCACCCACCAATTCTTGGTGGTTAGCAACATCTCGCCCATTGACACCAGCGCCGTGGTGGGCGGAAACGAGCGCGTGGTGCGCCCTCGGCTGGCCGACGCCAAGTTTTTCTTTGACCAAGACCGCAAAAAGACACTCGCGTCGCGCGTGGCAGGCCTGTCCAAAGTGGTCTACCACAACAAATTAGGCACCCAGGGCGAGCGGGTGGAGCGCGTGCGCACCATTGCCAAAGCCATTGCCCAGCACATGGGCGATGCCAATCTGGTGGCGCATGCCGACCAAGCCGCCATGCTGGCCAAGACCGACTTGGTAACCGACATGGTGGGCGAGTTCCCCGAGCTGCAGGGCATCATGGGCGGCTACTACGCCCTCAATGACGGTCTGCATACCGACGTGGCGCACGCCATTGAAGACCATTACAAGCCCCGCTTTGCTGGCGATGCTTTGCCCCGCAACGCCGTGGGCGTTGTTGTGGCTCTGGCCGACAAGTTAGAGACTCTGGTTGGCATGTTTGGCATTGGCAACCTGCCCACGGGCGACAAAGACCCATTTGCCCTGCGCCGCCACGCGCTGGGTGTGGTGCGTATGCTCAGCGAGGCCGCGCCCGAGTTGGCGCTGGGCGACTTGATCAACAGCGCTGCCGACGCATTTGGCGCCGCCATCAACAGCAACCGGGCCGAGTTGGCCCACCAGTTGTCTGAATTTGTGTTTGATCGCTTGGCCGGTTCTTTGCGTGAGCAGGGCTACAGCGCGCAGGAAGTCGACGCGGTGTTGAGCCTGCGCCCACAGCGCCTGGGTGACGTGCCCAAGCGCCTGGCCGCTGTGCGCGCCTTTGCGGTGTTGCCCGAGGCTGCCGCGTTGGCGGCTGCTAACAAACGCATTGGCAACATTCTGAAAAAGGCGCAGGAAGTAGATGCCCATGTCAGCGAAGTGCTGCTTAAGGAACCTGCTGAGATTGCACTTTACGCGGCGATGAAGGACACCACGCCCCGCGCTAACGCGCAGTTTGATGCTGGTGATTACACCGCCGCCTTACAAACCCTGGCCGCTTTGCGTGCTCCGGTCGATGCGTTTTTTGACGGGGTGATGGTCAATGCAGAAGAAATGGACTTGCGCCTAAACCGCCAAGGCCTGCTCAAGAGCCTGCACGACGCCATGAACCGCGTGGCTGATTTATCCCGCTTGGCCAGCTAAGCGTCCAATCAAGGCTTAAAGGGGCACCGATGAAACTTGTCATTCTCGACCGCGACGGCACCATCAACGAAGACAGCGCGGAGTACATCAAGTCGCCCGACGAATGGGTGCCCCTGCCAGGTGCACTGGAAGCCATAGCGCGGCTGAACCACGCGGGTTGGCATGTGGTGGTGGCCACCAACCAGTCCGGTTTGGGGCGTGGCCTGTTTGACGTGGCCGCCCTCAACGCCATGCACACCAAAATGCACACCATGCTCGCTGCAGTGGGGGGCAGGGTGGATGCCATTTTTTACTGCCCCCACGCACCCGACGAGCAGTGCCGCTGCCGCAAGCCTGAGCCCGGCCTGTTTGAACAAATTGGTGAACGCTACGGTGTCGACCTGATCGGTGTACCGGCGGTAGGTGATGCACCGCGCGATCTGGAGGCGGCCATGGCCGCCGGCTGTGAACCGCATTTGGTGCTCACTGGCAAGGCGCACCCTTACCGGGCCTCCGAGCTGCCACCCGCGTTTATCGGCGCCGAAGGTGTACACCAAGACCTGTCAGCCTTTGCCGACTACCTGATCGGGCTCGACGCCCGACCCTCACAGCCGGCTGAGCTGGGCGCCTTCTAAACCGACATTGCTTGCACGTTGCCCTGACTATGCATGCACTGCTTCGCTACACTTTAGATCTTTTTGAGCCTCTAGCCCTCGCAGAACCTGCGCGAGCAGCTCCTAAAAATATAGCAACTGAGAGCGTTCTGCCATCGGGTCCACCGGCGCAGCCGCTGAGCCAGGTGGTCGAACCGGCGGCATTTAAACATCCCCACGCCAACCGCGAGTTGCGACTGCCAGACGCTACGGTTTCCTACCGGTTTGAGCGGGGCCGCAGGCGCACGATCGGTTTTGTGGTCGGTGTCGACGGCCTGGTGGTGCGTGCGCCGCGGTGGACGCCGATTTACGAGGTCGAATTGGCCTTGCAAGAAAAAGGCGCCTGGATTGCCCGCAAGCTCGGCGAAGCCCGAGAGCGCCATGCCCGCCAGGAAGGTGCGTGCATCGAATGGCGCGATGGGGCCACCGTACCCTATCTGGGTGGCGTGATCGCCGTACAACTAGACCCCGGCCACAGTTTTACCGCAGTTGGTGGGCAGCTGGATCCGGCGCCCACCGAGCACGCGGACGTACCCATGGGCGCAGTGGTTCAACGCCTGCGCCTGGGGCTGCCCCGCAGCGCCACGCCAGAGCAAATTCGCGATGCCGTTCAGGCTTGGTTGATGCGCCAAGCCAAATCCCATTTCACGGGCCGCCTGGACCACTTTGCGCCACTCTTGCAGGTGCAGTGGAAGCGGCTGAGCCTGAGCAACGCCAGCACCCGTTGGGGCAGTGCGCGGGTAGATGGTGCGATTCGCCTGAATTGGCGCCTGATTCACTGCACACCCGCGGTGGTGGACTACGTGGTGGCACACGAACTCAGCCACCTGCGGGTAATGGACCACAGTGCCCAGTTTTGGCAGACGGTGGAGTCGGTTGTGCCCGACTACGCACACCTGCGCGGCCAGCTTAAGGACAGCGCCGTTCCAAAGTGGTAGGGCGCGCCAGGTTCGCCTGGCGGCCTGTCAAGCGCGCCGGTTTACAGCGATGTCGGTCACGCGGTTTTTCTGCTGTTTTTTGAGGCGAATAATGCACTCTTCCAAGGTGTGGCCAATGATGATCTGGTCGCGGATCATGGCAATCTTGGGCCAGGTGGCACGTTCGCCCGCCAACACCCAGGCTCGGTACTCTTCGAGGGTCACATTGCCCAGCAAGCGGATGTAATCGTGCATGCGCACTGGGGGGTGGATGGTGACATCGCCGTAGTACTGTTGGTCCACGATGGACACGGCCCCGTCGAGTAAGTTTTTGATGATGCCGTTTTCCATGCCGTACGACGCCAGTTGAATCACCTGCTTGCTGCGGTATTGCAGCTCTTTTTTGACCATAGTGCCCAAGAATCTGCCCCAGCCATCTTTGCGGGACTGGTCGGTAATAAATGGCAACACATGCGGGTTGGTTTGGCTGACGATGTGGTGGTTCACGTTGTACAGCTCGCTGAGGCGCTGTGCGGGCAGGTCGCTGTGAATGGCGCCATCAACCCAGCGAATCGAGGCCATATAAGGCTTCTCTTTGCCTGCGCGGTCTTTTGTGGTGAGCCGCACCGATGGAAACAAACCCGGCACCGAGCACGAGGCTTGCACCGCACTCCATACCAGCAAGTGCGGCGTCGTTAGATAGTTCAGCAGGCGCGGCTGCTGGTGTTTGGCGACCGGTGAGACGGTGATGTTGATGATGCGCTTGGTCTTCCTGAACGCCTCTTCAAACGTGAGCTCACCCAGGTTCTTGCGCAAAAAGCGCTCAAGGTGGTTGACGTCCATGATGGATTTTTGTCGCAGCATTTCGCGTGGGCTCAGGCGCCGCCAGGTGTCAAAGTCCATGCCTTCGCCACTAAACAGGTCGGCCAGTTCGTCGTCAGTGCGGGTGCCTACCATGGCCGCCACCGCTGAGCCCGCACTGGAGCCCGAAATCACCCGTGGCAATAGTTTTTGCTGGTGTAGGGCCTTGATGACCCCCATGTGGAACATGCCCATGTTGGCGCCACCACTGAGCATCAGCGCCGAGCGCCCAAAACTCTGCCCGGTATGGCGGAAAAACATCAGCTTTTCTTCGTATGGCAAGTCTGGAATGTCGTGGTCGCACACATAGTTGAGCAGCGAGGTCACCTCGGTGATGTACTCGTCAATGAGGTACTTGGTGCCCACCCGACTGTGCTTGTACAGCTCGGGGTTAGACAAGTTGGCCAGGTTGCGGTAGAGGCCTTCACGCAGGCTGTAAATGAGTTGCGGCCAGTCGTTGGCCTTGCGCCAAGTGCGCAAGTTGATCAGCCGCTGTTGCACCAGCCGGTGTTGGTAGAAGGGCGAGTTCGGGTCGCTCTTCCACACATCCATGGCCAACTGTGCGTCCAGGTCTAGCGCGTGGGTGCGCCAGTTGGCGTAGTCGGTGGCCTGTTCCATTTGTTTGCGCTTGGCGTTGGTCAACTTTGCATTCATAGTGCTTCCGTTCTGAATCGAAATACGCCGTGGGCATCGCGGCGGCGCTGTAGCGTTCCGGCGTGCCACAGGGCATGAAGGTGGGCGATGGATTCACCCATCGCAAACGTGGTTTGGTGCAGATCGAGTGGCCGCTTAAACAAGATCGGCAGAATATCGGCTGCGCTGCAATCTTTTTCGTCGCAGGCTTGACGCACTTCGGTCAAGCGCTCTTGGTGGTGTGCGTGCAATTGCGCGATACGCGTGTGCAAGCCGACAAAGGGCTTGCCGTGGGACGGCAACACCAGCGTGTCGGCGGGCAGGGTGAGGAACTTGTCAATGGACTGCAAAAACAGCGTCAGCGCGTCGGCCTCAGGCTCTTGCTCATAAACGCTGACATTGGTTGAGATGCGAGGCAGCATCATGTCGCCACCAATCAACACCCCCAGGTCTTCACAGTACAGCGCGATGTGTTCGGGCGCATGGCCATAGCCGCTGATGCAGCGCCAGCGGTGCGGGCCAATCTGAATAACTTTGCCATCCATCAGGCGGCTGTAACACGCAGGAACCGATGGCACCAGCGAGGGGAAATAATGGCTGCGACCGGCGATCTCGGCATGCACCGGCGGGCTGTTCAGCCCATGCGCCGCAAAAAAATCGGCAGCCCGCTCGCCACCAAAGCCGGTGGGGCCCATGCAGCCCAATTTCGCCACCTGGTAATCGGTGGCGCTGATCCACAATGGGGCGTTCCAGCGCTCGCACAACCAGTGCGCCAAGCCGATGTGGTCTGGGTGCATGTGGGTGACGATGACGCGCAGCACCGGCAGACCATCGAGCTCGTTCGCAAAGACCGATTCCCACTGCGCCTTGGCCTCATCATGGTGAATACAGCAGTCCACAATGCTCCAGCCTTGGATGCGTGCGCCGCTGCCTACAGGGTCGTCGATTTCGTCGCGCAGCAGCCACAGATTGATGTGGTCCAGTGCAAAGGGCAGGGCCATACGCACCCATTTCACACCCGGCGCGACTTGCAAAGCACTGCCTAGCGGGGCCAGCGCGTCGCCAAAGGGATAGTGGAGCTGACTTTCCAGTTCGTTCATCAAAGGTTCATTTGCTACATAATTGACGTTTACGTAAACGTCAATCCCGCGTAAAAGCGTTTAGAGTGGCGACCCAGCGCCGCCAACTTGTTTCTTTTTTATCATGACTATCACGTACAGCATCAGCGATTTAGCCCGCGAATTCGACCTGACAACACGGGCTATTCGTTTTTATGAGGATCTGGGCCTCTTGCAGCCCGAGCGTAGCGGCCCCGGCGGGCGCAGTCGCATCTACAGCGGGCGCGACCGCACCCGTCTCAAACTCACCTTGCGCGCCAAACGGCTGGGTTTGAGCCTGACCGAGGCCAAAGAGATCATCGACATGTATGACAGTCCGCGTGACACCGGGGCGCAACTGCAAAAGTACCTTGATGTGTTGGCCCTGCACCGCAAGCAGGTGGAGGCGCACATGCTGGACATGCAGTCCAACCTGGACGAGCTCAAGACCCAGGAGAAAGAAGCACGCGCACTCCTTTCCAAGGCGCAAAAAGCCACCAAAGATTCCAAAATCACAATACCCGCACATGCGACCAAAGTGACAAAGAGGCCTAAAGCGTAGCTTTGGCTCACCACCCGCGCTGCTTACCGATTACCCCCCTCCCGTTGAGATTGCACATGACCAACCTGCCCGGACTGAACTTCCAACTCGGCGACGATGTTGATGCCCTGCGCGATGCCGTGCGCGAATTTGCACAAGCCGAAATTGCGCCACGCGCGGCAGAGATCGACCGCAGCGACCAATTTCCCATGGACCTGTGGCGCAAGATGGGTGACGTGGGTGTATTGGGTATCACTGTGGGTGAGGAATACGGCGGCGCCAATATGGGCTACCTGGCCCACATGGTGGCCATGGAAGAAATATCGCGTGCATCAGCCAGCGTGGGTCTGAGCTACGGCGCGCACAGTAACCTGTGCGTCAACCAGATTAAACGCAACGGAACGGACGCGCAGCGCGCCAAGTACCTGCCCAAGCTGATCTCAGGCGAGCATGTGGGTGCGTTGGCCATGAGCGAGCCGGGTGCAGGCAGCGATGTGTTGTCGATGAAGCTCAAGGCCGAATGGAAAGAGCCCAGTGCCTCGGGAGGCGGCTACTACCTGCTCAATGGCAACAAGATGTGGATTACCAACGGGCCAGACGCCGACACGCTGGTGGTGTATGCCAAGAGCGAGCCCGAATTGGGCGCGCGTGGTGTCACCGCTTTTTTGATCGAGAAAGCCATGCCTGGTTTCAGCATTGCCCAAAAGCTGGACAAGCTGGGTATGCGCGGTAGCAATACCGGCGAGCTGGTTTTCAATAATGTTGAAGTGCCGCACGCCAATGTGCTGGGGCAGGTCAACGGCGGCGCCAAGGTGCTGATGAGCGGCCTGGACTATGAGCGCGCCGTGCTGACCGGCGGGCCGCTGGGCATCATGCAGGCGGTGATGGACAACGTGGTGCCGTATATCCACGACCGCAAGCAGTTTGGCCAAAGTATTGGTGAGTTTCAGCTCATCCAAGGCAAGGTGGCTGACATGTACACCGTGTTGCAAGCCGCACGCAGCTTTGCCTACACGGTTGCCAAAAACCTGGACTTGTTGGGCTTAGAGCACGTGCGCCAGGTGCGCAAAGACTGCGCCTCGGTCATTTTGTGGACGGCTGAGAAAGCCACCTGGATGGCAGGCGAGGGCGTGCAGATTTTTGGTGGCAATGGCTACATCAACGACTACCCCTTGGGGCGCCTGTGGCGCGACGCCAAGCTTTACGAGATTGGGGCCGGAACCAGTGAAATCCGCCGTATGCTTATCGGCCGAGAGTTGTTCGCCGAAACCATGTAATGAAATCGTCAATTGCCCATTATTTAAGCACCTTTCTTCGAGGCGTCTTACGCGGCCTGATACGCGCGTGGGTGCTGGTGGTGCCCTTGGTGCTGGCCATGAGCCTGATCCGCTGGGGGCAATTGGCCTACTTTTGGCCCAGCGGTTACCACGCCGCCAGCGGCGATGTGGCCGCCATCGTGGTGCAGGGCCTGCGTTTTGACCTGAAGGTCAGCGCCATTGCCGGTTTTTTGTTGCTGCTGGTCCTGCCCTGGGTGTCGGGCAAGGCCCAGGCGCGTATTGCAGCCGGGCTGGCCTTTGCCTATGTGATGCTCTCGCTGGTCAACCTGCATTATTTTGGCTTTTACAAAACGCCGATTGACTCGGTGATTTTTGGCTTGGCCGAAGACGACACCGCTGCTGTGCTGCAGACCATTTGGCGCGACTTTCCGGTCATCTGGACCCTGTTGTTGGCAGTATGCCTCACCGTGGCCTCGGTGGTCTTGCACCGTGTACTGCTGGCCCGTATCAAGCCCGACCAATTGTTCCAGTCGCGCCATGCCGTCACCCAAGTGCTGGCGGTGATACTCATCTTTTTTGCGCTGGTATTTGCCGGCAAGGGCACGATTCGGCAAATGGCGCTGCAGCGCCAGCACCTCACGGTGACCACCAACCAGTTCTTGAACGACATGGTGCCCAACGGCGTGATCGCACTCAAATACGCGTGGGACAGCCGCAAAGAATCGCAAAACCTGTCGGACGCCAATGCCGGTCTCAAAGTCGTGGGCTTCAAGTCGGCACGTGAAGCCGCAGCGGTGCTGGGCCTGCCCAATGGCTCAGAGGCAGACGTCAAAGCCGCGCTCTACCAGCACCCTGCGTTGCCAGCGGGCGCCCTTAAGAAAAACCTGGTGTTTTTCTTGATGGAGTCGTGGAGCGCCGAGCCGCTGATGTACCAAAGCCCCACCTTCGATGTGATGGGGCGCATGGCCCCCACGCTGGCAGATCCAAATAAGGCCTGCCATTTCACCAACTTTGACTCGGCGCAGCCCGGCACCCACCCGGCGCTAGAGGCCATTCTGTTTTCGTCGCCCATCACCCCGCTCACCATGGGGCCAGCAGGGCGCACACCCATGCCCTGGGCACTGGCCAATGTTGTCAAGAAGGCGGGCTACCAAACGCTGTTTGTCACCTCCGGGCGCTCCGGTTGGCGCGACCTCAATCGGGTCTTAAAGGTCCAAGGTTTTGACGAGGTGGTCGACGCCAACACCCTCAAAGAACTTTACCCCGACGCCACCCTTGGCATTTGGGGCGTATGGGACAGCTATGTTTTTAAGTACCTGAGCAAACGTCTGGCGGCCCAACCCACGGATAAGCCGCTATTTGTGTTTGTGCTCAGCTCCACCAACCACCCGCCCTACGATTTGCCCGCCGACTACCAACGTCCCGCGCTGGACATGGCGCAGTGGAAAGGCGAGAGCGGCTCTGACACCCTGCGCCTGAACCTAGACACCTACCGCTATGCGACGGATTTGCTGGGTGGCTTTGTGCAAGACGTTCAGGCAGGGCCGCTAAAGGGCAATACGCTCATTGCCGCCACGGGCGACCACAATGTGCGCTCCTTCGGCATGTATGCCGACCCCCAGCGCCGCTACCTCTTGCGCCAGGTGCCGTTTGTGATTTGGGGTGAGGGCTTGCACTGCGGTAACCAGCAAGCCTTGCCCGCCAGCCACCGCGACATGTTTCCCACCCTGTTGCCCCTGGCGGGTATTGACGGCCATTACGTGAACACCGGCCGCAATTTATTGTTGCCCGCAGCCACATCGCCCGACCCCATCAACGCACCGCGCGCCATGTTCTTCACCGGCGAGGCGCGCAGCAATCAGGGCATGTGGCAATTGGGTCAGCCCAAAACCTTTGTCTGCACGCCCGGGCCCCCCAATGCGGACTGCGCATTCAACGCCATGGACGACCAGCAAGAACGTGCCCGTTTTGGCTTGCTGGACTGGAATGTACGCAGCGCTTTTCAGAAGTAATCTCTACACCACTGCCATCGAAAGAATGCCTAGCTTTGTCTGCCAAACTTAACGAATTGTTTGCCCACAACCGCGCCTGGGCCGCTGCCATGGAGGCCGAGCGCCCCGGATTTTTCACCAGCCTTACCGGCCAGCAAACCCCGCGCTATATGTGGATCGGCTGTTCTGACAGCCGGGTGCCTGCGAACCAGATTACAGGACTGGAGCCCGGTGAGGTTTTTGTGCATCGCAACGTGGCCAATGTGGTGGTACCCACGGACCTGAACTGCCTCTCTACCATCCAGTTTGCGGTGGACCGGCTCAAAGTGGAGCATCTCATGGTGGTGGGTCACTACGGCTGCGGCGGTGTGCGCGCCGCGCTGGACAATGTGCGCATTGGCCTGGCTGACAACTGGCTACGCCATGTGAAGGATGTGCGTGACCGCCACCGCCATTTGCTAGAGGCCTTGCCGGAGCATGGCCGTGCTGACGCCCTGTGTGAGCTCAACGTCATTGAACAGGTTCTCAATGTGGCCCACACCACGGTGCTGCAAGACGCCTGGAGCCGCGGGCAAAACGTCAAACTGCACGGTTGGATCTATGGCCTGCAAGACGGCCTGCTGCAAGACCTGCACATGACCGTCGGGGCAACTGATGACCTAGAAACGCTGTACCAAGAGGCCGTTTCGGGTGTGCGACTGATGCCGCGGCGTATTTAGCGTTTTGGGGTCAAAATAGGCACTTGGCCCTCGTCGAACCTGCGCAAGCAGCTATCTATTCAATAGCAGACTGAACCTTATGTTCCCCACCCGCCTGGACTCCTCCATTGCCTACGACATCGCCAAAGCGATGATGGACGGCTTTAACCGCCACTACCGCTTGTTTCGCACCGAGTCGGCGCGGGCCAAACACCGGTTTGAGACGGCCGACTGGCATGGCCAGCAGCGCGCCCAGCGTGAACGCATTGAGTTTTACGACCTACGGGTTAAAGAATGCTCTACCCGTTTAGAGCGCGAATTCAAAGCCAGTGAGCAGCCCATGGAGGTGTGGCACCAGATCAAGCTGCACTACATTGGCCTGCTAGTAGACCACCACCAGCCGGAGCTGGCAGAGTCCTTCTTCAATTCGGTCACCACCAAAATCCTGCACCGCGCCTATTTTCAGAACGACTTCATCTTCGTGCGCCCGGCGGTCAGCACCGAGTACATCGAGAACGACGAGTCCGAAAAGCGCCCCACCTACCGGCCGTACTACCCCACGCGCGCCACCATGCACGAGGTGCTGATACGCATGGTGTCCGACTTTGACCTGCGGGTGCCATTTGACAACCTCAGCCGCGACTGCACCTGGGTGCAGCAGGCGCTGGAGTCGCAGTTGGGCGACGCCATGCTACGGGCCAACTTTCAGATCCAGGTGCTCACCGGGCTGTTCTTTCGCAACAAAGGCTGCTACATCGTTGGCAAGATGATCAACGGTTTTAACGAGTTTCCCTTCGCGCTGCCCATTCTTTATACCAAGGCGCCCAAGCTGTTAGCGGAAGTGCCCGATGCCGCGCCGGCCCTCGCGCATGTCCCCAAATTGCTGATAGACGCCGTTTTACTGTGCCAGGACGATCTGCTTTTGCTGTTCAGTTTTGCGCGGGCCTACTTCATGGTGGACATGGAAATACCGTCGGCCTACGTGCAGTACCTGCGCAGCATGATGCCGCGTAAGCCACGCAATGAGATTTACAACGCGCTGGGTCTGGCCAAGCAGGGTAAGACCCTGTTTTACCGCGATTTTTTGCACCACCTGCGCCACTCTAGCGACAAGTTTCGCATCGCGCCCGGCATTAAGGGCATGGTCATGTTGGTGTTTGATTTGCCCAGTTTTCCCTACGTTTTCAAAGTCATCAAAGACTTTTATCCACCGCAAAAAGACACTACGCGCGAGCAGATCAAAGACAAATACTTGCTGGTTAAGCAGCACGACCGCGTAGGCCGTATGGCCGACACTCTGGAGTACAGCGAGGTGGGTTTTCCCCGCGTCCGCTTTGATGACGAGCTGATTGCCGAGATAGAGAAATTCGCCCCCAGCCAGCTAGAGATCAGCGACCGTGATGGCGATGGTGACATCGAAGTCATCATCAAACACGTCTACATCGAGCGGCGCATGATTCCGCTCAACATCTACTTGCAAGAGGCCTTTGACGCGGGCGGTGCTGATGCCAGCAACACCAGCCCTGCGGCCGTGCGCGCGCGTGAGCAGATTGAGCGCGGCGTGGTCGAGTACGGCAACGCCATCAAAGACCTGGTGGCGGCCAACATCTTCCCGGGTGACATGTTGTGGAAGAACTTTGGCATCACCCGCCACGGCAAGGTGGTGTTTTACGACTACGACGAGATCGAATACATCACCGACTGCATCTTCCGCAAAGTGCCCACGCCGCGCACGGAAGAAGAAGAAATGTCGGGCGAGATCTGGTACACCGTGGGCCCCCACGACGTGTTCCCAGAAACCTTTGGCCCCTTCTTGCTGGGTAACCCCGCCGTGCGGGAGGTGTTCATGAAATACCACAGTGATTTGCTGGAAGTGCCTTTCTGGCAGGGCCACAAAGACCGTATCTCGGCTGGCCATGTGCACGACGTGTTTCCGTATGACCGGGACAAACGTTTTGGCCGCAGGCCGCAGGATATTGAGGCCTCCGCGTGATCGGTTAAACCGCCATCTGGGTTGGTACGCCCAGCAGTTGTAAAAATGCTGGTCATTGCCGCGTATGGCTGGCGCGGTGACGCAGGTGGGTCTCGCCGCGCAGTGCTGCATGTTTGGTGGTGCGCCCCGCCATGCGCTTGCGCCACATGCGAAACGACGACGCTTTCATCACGCGCCGCATCAGGTCTACCACCGCGGATTCGTTCAGACCAAACTGCGCTTCGATGGTCTCAAATGCGGTGCGGTCCTCCCAGGCCATCTCCACCACGCGGGAGATGTCGGCCTCGCTCAATGGCACAGCATTCAGGGATTTTCGGGGCGTCATGCAGTATTTCTCCAAGTGTCGGCTAAGTTCATAGGCGCACCGGGCTCGGCAATGCGCGTCTTTTTCCACCATGCTGAAAAACTGGGGCAATAGGTCGGCACGTCTTCAAACAAGCACTGCTTTTCTATCGGACCTACGGCGCGTTGCGGCGCGGCGTTTTGCAGCAGGGTTTGCAATGTTTGCAGCGCGGCATCGGCATGGGGTTCGGGCCGCCAGTGTAGGGAATTGGCACCTTGCAATGCGTGGGCTATTTGTGCCGCGCTGCCCCAGTACAAAGGCAGTGGCGCACTGGCGTGTGCTTGAAGCCCATGGGTGACAAAGTCCCAGCGGCGCTGGCTCCACGGTCGGCTTGTGTGGAACTCTTCAAAACCGACACAAACGTGCAGTACATCGGCACGCAGTGTCGTGGGGCCGTCGCCCAGCGACCAAGGGTGGTGTAGCCAGACATCGCGCCCCGCCAGGTGTGGTGTGTTGCTTGCGTCCGGTGGCTGCCAATTGTCAGCGCTAGGGCGTCCTGTACCAAGTGCCAGGGGCGACGCATGCAGCGTCGGCATGGGTATGCCCTCGCCAGCGCTGCGTGTGTCTTGTTTCATCACTGTCGCTTGCGGACTGCGGGCCTTTGCATCCATGGCCTCGTAGGAAACATCAATAGCGCTGCCAGGGCTATGCCAATGTTCAGGTGCGTATTTGGCGACGTTGTCCGCATTGAAAAGATAGGGTTTGGCACTGCCGGTGCCGGCAACCCACTGCCAACTGAGGGTGTTGCTGGCCCAGTCACCATCCAGCAGGTGGCCATACATCCACGCTGCACCCGCACGCCAGTGCACTTTGCGCAGGTGCACTAGGTAGCTGGCTAGCCACATGCGAGCATGGTTATGGACATGGCCGGTTTCATACAGCGCGCGCACAGCCAGGTCGATGGCGG
>JBBRNS010000019.1:0-28306 GCA_038230175.1 Burkholderiales bacterium | reverse complement strand
GCTTATTGCCCATCGTCAAAGGAATGCATGAACGCCCGCATTGATGGAATACAGTTCCGGGCAAAGTTAGAAAACTATCAGCTTGCGTATTCCGAAAAATCGGGGTGCTTCCTGAAAGTTAAGTTCAGCAAAAATGGTGCAACTATTCTTCAAAGCAAAGCCAGTTGTGGTGACGAACACCCATATCTTTATGCAGAGGGCAAATACAAGCATGTGTCTAGTGCGCCAGACCGTTCTAGCTGCCGGCTGGAATAGGCATAACAGGTCGGATCACACAGACACGCAACATTAGGTTGCCGCTTTGCGGCGCATGTCGCCTGCTGGTGACCTCCAACGTTGCGGATAAGGTTTAACCCGTTCCATTTACCCCGTTCCACATGGGTCCAGGCTTATTGGTTAAGGCGCTTCTTCAAGGAAGCTTTTCGCTCATGGTCTTTGGTTGGGCGCAAATCATCATGGACATCCAACCGCTAGTCGTCCTTATCACCGGCGAGGGGCATTTGCATGGCTTTTCATACACCTACATTGGCGCAACGCTCGTCGGTTTAGGTTCCGCGCTTACCGGTAAGTACACCGCCGAGTTTGGTCTCCGCTTCATTGGCCAAGATCGCTACTTACCAAACAGTTGGCCGGTCGCAATCACCAGCGCACTTATTGGCTCGGCAGTCGTAACCCGGCAGTCAAATCGGACGCTGCGCGATAGAGCCGCAAAGCGCTGGTCATTTCCACGTCATCGCATTCATCATCGGAAAGGCGTTTTCGCTTAGGTGCCTTGCGTCAACGCCACTTTTCGCCCCAACGGGTATGGCCGCTCGCCGATTTGTGCGCGTTTGGCACCATGAGGCGAGCGGCCATACCCGTTGGGGCAGGCTGCAGACGCTATTCTTTTAATAGCTTCTTGCGCACATTCCATGAGGGCTAGAGCCCGATTTGACCCTAAGAATACAGCGCGATGACCTAAGAAACCCACGCGCAAACCGGATGCCAAGGCCCTGCGCCGTGTCAGCTCAGAATAGCCTGCGCAAACTCCCGCGCATTGAACGTCTCCAGCTCTTCCAGCTTCTCCCCCACGCCGATGAAATACACCGGGATGGGTTTCTCCCGGGCGATGGCCGCCAGCACGCCGCCCTTGGCTGTGCCGTCCAGTTTGGTGACGATCAGGCCGGTTAGGCCTAGCGCGTCGTCAAAAGCGCGCACCTGGGCCAGGGCGTTTTGGCCAGTGTTGCCGTCAATGACCAGTAGCACCTCATGCGGGGCGGTGCCGTCGGCCTTTTGGATGACGCGTTTGATCTTTTTCAGTTCTTCCATCAGGTGCAGCTGGGTGGGCAGGCGCCCAGCGGTGTCGATCAGCACCACGTCTTTGCCACGCGCCTTGCCCGCGCTGACCGCGTCAAAACTGACCGCTGCCGGGTCGCCGCCTTCTTGGCTGATGATCTCGACCAAATTGCGGTCGGCCCACACGCCCAACTGCTCGCGCGCGGCGGCGCGAAACGTGTCGGCGGCGGCCAGCAGCACGCTGGCGCCTTCATTCGACAGATGCGCGGTGAGCTTGCCGATGGAGGTGGTCTTGCCCGCGCCATTCACCCCGGCCACCATGATGACGGTGGGCTGGTGCTGGCCGATGACCAGTGGCTTTTCTAGCGGTTTGAGCAGGTCGGTTAGCAGGGCCACCAAAATATTCTTCATGGCCACCGGGTGGGTAACGCCGCTGTCGTTCACCTTGCGGCGCACTTCGGCCAGCAAATATTGGGTGGCGCTGACACCGGTGTCGGCCATGAGAAGCGCCTCTTCCAGGCTCTCGTACAGCGCCTCGTCGATGATCGAGCCGCCAAACACGGTGGAGATGCTGGACGCCGTCTTGCCCAGGCTGGCTTTGAGTTTGGTAACCCACTTTTGCCGCTCGGGCGGCGTGGCCGACGGGTCGGGGATGGCGATGGGCGTGACCAGCGCGCTGCCGATTAACGATCCGCCGGTGAAGGCGGGCACAGGCGCGTTGGGTGTGTTTGCGCTACTGGCTGGCGCAATGTCACCGGTCGTGGCCGGGGCTGGCGGTGTCACTGCGGCGGGGATCGGCGTAGCGGTAGGGGATTTTTTTTTGAAAAAACTGAACATG
Organism: Burkholderiales bacterium; assembly: GCA_038230175.1. Classification (GTDB taxonomy): domain Bacteria; phylum Pseudomonadota; class Gammaproteobacteria; order Burkholderiales; family Burkholderiaceae_C; genus Allorhodoferax. The sequence continues at coordinate 26,193 of JBBRNS010000019.1, read as the reverse complement.
TGGGTCGTTCTTAGAATCACAGCATTCTATGAAACACACAAGCCCCCCCCCAATGCCCCTTTTTGGACGCAACCGCCGGTGCACCGCACCGCCCACAGGCTGGCGTGTTCGCGCACTGGCAATTTCGGCGTTGGCCACGGTGGCGCTGATGATAGGTGCGCCCGCTGGGGCCGCCGAAACGACGACTACAGCGCCGGCGCCGGCGCCAGTCGCCCAGCAGTTCACTCTGAGCAACGGCATGACGTTGATCGTCAAACCCGACCACCGCGCTCCTACGGCGGTGAACATGGTGTGGGTGCGGGTGGGCTCGATGGACGAGGTGGACGGCACATCGGGCGTGGCCCATGTGCTGGAGCACATGATGTTCAAAGGCACGCCCACCGTCAAAGCGGGCGAGTTTTCGCGCCGCGTGGCTGCGCTGGGTGGGCGCGAAAACGCCTTTACCGGTAAGGACTACACCGGCTTTTACCAGCAGATTCCCGCAGCCCGCTTGGCCGATGTGATGGCGCTAGAGGCCGACCGTTTTGCCCACAACCAGTGGAGCGACGACGAATTTGCCAAAGAGTTAGAGGTGGTCAAAGAAGAGCGCCGCATGCGAACCGAGGATAGCCCCCACGCCCGCCTCTCAGAAGCGATGATGGCCATGGTGTACCAGGCGTCGCCCTACCACCGACCCATTGTGGGCTGGATGAGCGACCTGGACGCCATGACCCCGGACGACGCCCGCGCTTTCTTCCAGCGCTGGTACACCCCAGCCAACGCGGTGGTGGTGGTGGCCGGCGATGTAGACGTGGCGCAGGTGCATGCATTGGCTGAAAAGGTCTACGGCAGCATCCCGCAGCGTGCACTGCCCGTGCGTAAACCGCGCACCGAGCCAGAGCAGTTCGGTATCAGGCGCATGGATTTCAAAGCCCCGGCAGAGCAGGCCTTTGTCAATTTGGCGTTTAAGGTGCCCGGCTTGGCGGCCGACGCGCTGGAGTCTGCAACGCTGGATGCGACTGCCCAAGATGCGCTGGCACTGACCGTGTTGTCTGCCGTGTTGGATGGCTACGACGGTGCCCGCCTAGAGCGGGCTTTGACCCAGCCTGCCGACCATGTGGCGGACAGCGCGGGCTCGCATTACGGCTTGGCCGGGCGTGGGCCGCAACTGTTCATGCTGCAAGGCGTGCCGGCCAAGGGCAAGACTGCAGCCCAGGTCGAGAAGGCCTTGCGCGAGCAAGTGGCCCGCGTGGCCCATGACGGTGTGACCGAGGCGGAACTCAGCCGCGTCAAGACGCAGTGGGTGGCGGGCGAGGTCTACAAACAAGACAGTGTGTTTAACCAAGCGCAATCGTTGGGCTCAAATTGGATCATTGGCGCCCCCCTGGACCGCGACGAGCGGCTGATTGCCCGGTTGCGAACGGTGACGGGCGCACAGGTTCAGGCCGTGGCCGCCAAGTACTTTGGTGATGACGCACTGACGGTAGCCACACTGCTGCCCCAGCCGATTGACAAAACCCGCAAACCCCGTGTGCCACCGGCAGGCCTGCGCCATTGAGACTGCACCATGACCATTACTATCAAAATGAGAGCTGCTTGCGCAGTATTTACGTGGGCTACAGGCCTATTTTTTGTAAATTCCGCATGGGCGGTGCTGCCCATCGTTCACTGGACGCAGCCCTCGGGCGCGCAGGTTTACTTGGTTGAAAGCCCCGGCATTCCCATGGTGGACGTGCGACTGGAGTTTGACGCCGGTGGCCGGCGCGACCCGGCTGACAAACCGGGCTTGTCCAATTTGATGGCCGGTGCCACCAGCGACGGCGTGCGCGCTGCGGGCCAAGAACCCGCGTTGAGCGAGAACGGTTTGAGTGACGCCTGGGCCGATTTGGGCGCCGCGTTTGGCGGGTCGGCCAGTGCCGACCGTTTGGGCTTTTCTTTGCGCTCCTTAACTTACCCTGACTTACTGGCCAAAGCGGCTGCGCTGGCGGCGCGGCAAATGGCCGAACCGGCGTTCCCCGAAGCCATTTGGGTGCGGGACCGGCCCAAAATTATTGCCAGCCTGAAAGAGGCCGACACCCGCCCCGCAAATGTGGCGGGCAAAGCCTTTGCCAAAGCGGTATATGGCAGCCATCCCTATGGCGCCGAGACGACCGAGGCCACATTGATGCGTATCGGCGTCAAAGACTTTGCCGCCGTCCATGCCCGCGCCATTCGGCCCTGCTACGCCACGGTGAGCATCGTGGGTGCGGTAAATCGCACGCAGGCCGACACATTGGTCACCCAGATGTTGGCGCGCTTGCCCAAAGGCGAGTGCCCCGCTTTGCCGCCGGTGCCAGAAGTGGCGCCGCTGGCAAAGGCCCAAGAGATAAATCTGCCGTTTGCCTCAGCCCAGGCCCATGTGCTGATGGGTCAGCCCGGCTACCCCCGCCGGGACCCTGACCACTTGGCCCTGGTGGTGGGCAACCACATCTTGGGTGGAGGCGGCTTTACCTCGCGCCTGACCGAGCAGGTGCGTGAGAAGCGCGGCCTGACCTACAGCGTTTACAGCTACTTCTCGCCCGGTATGCATGCCGGTGCATTTACCGTGGGTCTGCAAACCCGCCCGGACCAGGCGCAGCAGGCCTTGGCATTGGTGCGTGAGGTGTTGGCCAAGTTCGTGGCAGAAGGCCCGACTGAGAAGGAGTTACAGGCCGCCAAAGACAACCTCATTGGCGGCTTCCCGCTGATGCTCGACGGCAACCGCAAACTGCTGGACAACGTTGCCAACATTGCTTGGAACGGCTTGCCGCTGGATTACCTGGACACCTGGACGCAGAAGATCGAACAGCTCAGCGTGGACGACATTCGCAGCGCATTTGCCCGCAAGTTGCAACCAGAAAAAATGGTAACGGTGGTGCTGGGCGCGCCAGCGGAAGTGAAGTGAGTGGTGTCTAGGGTAATCCCGTAGACTTTTGCTGGCGCAATAGCCTTGGCAGGCCGCACAATGTGCGCAGTGTCCACAGCTATATTTAGATGCTTTACGTCCTGATTATTAATGCCGCTGTCAGCCTGATCATGGGCAGCGCATTGGTTTTGGTTTGGCGGCGTGACCGCAAGCAGGCCTTTACCCGTTACATCGGGTGGGCCAACATCATTCAATTGCTGGTGCCTGTGAGTTATTGGCTCACCAAACAGTCACATACGGTCTATTCCGTTTTGGGTTTTATAACCCTTCCGATTGCGGCAGGGGCGTATACGACCTTGCTGTTGGTTGGAGCTGCCCATTTGGCCGAACGGCCTATTTCACGAAAAGTTGCTTGGCCCGTTTTGTTGGTGTTGGTGATCGTTAACGCGGTGACCATCAGCATAGGCGGCATGTGGTTGGCGCAGACTGGCGTGGGTACCATTAACACCGCGCTGGGTGTTGTGTGTGCCTATTGGTTGTGGGGCGTGGGTGGGCGGCGCATGACGGCCGAAAAGCTTGTGGGGCCCTTGTTGATTGCTTTGGGGCTGATTCAATTTATCTATGTGGTTTTCCAAGACGACGGCGCAGCTTTGCTGGCCATGCTGGGCGCTTTGCTGCGGATGTCATTGGGGCTGGTACTGTTATATGCCGCACTGGAGCGCGGCGGGCAGGAAATACGCAAGCAGCGGATGCGTTTTGAGCGGCTGACAGAGCGCTCCCACCAAGGCATCATGATCAGCCTAGGCGGTACCCGCATCGTGTACGCCAACCCAGCATGCTTAGAACTCTACGGTGTTCGCACGCTGGCAGAGCTTAGGGTGGGGAGTGTTGCTGGGACCATACCCAAGGCTGAGCGCGACCATGTGCGGCGCATCATCAAGGCCATTCAGCTCGGACAAAAGCGCGATGCGACCTATGAAGCCATGCGCTACCGTATTGATGGCTCGCAGCTGTGGCTGCGGTTTCACTACTTTCCTACGGAATGGGACGGCGCACGCGCTGTGCAGGTTCTGATTTCTGACGACACGGCACGCCACCAAGCAGGCTTGGCCTTGGCCCATCAGGCATCGCACGATGAGTTGACTGGGCTACCCAACCGGCTGGCGCTGATCAAGAGTTTGCATGAGCGCTGCCAGGTAAGTGATGCCACGGTGAGTTTCGTTCTGGTGTTGTTAAACATTGACCGCTTCAAACTGTTCAACGAGGCCCATGGGCACTCTATGGGGGACCAGGTATTGGTGGCCATGGGGCAGGCGCTGCGCGATTGTGTGGACGCCAGTTGTGAGGTGATGCGGCTGGGTGGGGATGAGTTTGCGCTGGTGTCCCAACCCCATGGCAGTGGTGAAACTGCTGTGGCCATGGTGTCGGCCGTGCGCAAATTGTTGAGCAAACCTTTCCAGGTGTCCGGCCAGTCCTTGTTTCTGGATGCATCGATGGGCATTGCCTTGTATCCAGACAGTGCGCGCGATGCCGAATCACTTTTACGCGCGGTCAATGCCGCCTTGCAAGTGGCCAAACGAACGCCCGGAACCTCATACCGGCTGGCCGAGAAAGCCTTTGAGCGCGGCTCCAGCAATGCCTTGGTGCAAGAGCAGGCACTGCGCGCGGGTATTGAGGGCGCTGAGCTGTACCTCACTTACCAGCCCAAGGTGGACGCGCACACGGGTGAGTTGGTCAGCTTCGAAGCCTTGGCCCGGTGGGACTGCCCAGGTGTGGGCTCGGTCAGTCCAGTCGAGTTCATTGCGGCTGCGGAGCGAATCGGTTTGATCGGCTCTCTGGGGACGTCCTTATTGAAGCAGGCCTGTGCGCAGATTGCCGCGTGGCACGTCCAATATGGCCAGTGTGTTCCCGTGGCCGTCAATGTTTCACCCATCCAGATGTTGGACCCGGAATTCCCCCAGTTGGTGGCCAACGTGCTGGAAGCCACCGGGGTTGCCCCGCAGTGGCTCACCTTGGAAATCACCGAGAGTTCAGCGGTGCAAAACATGGACCAAACCGTGCTGCAGGTGGAACAACTTCGAACCATGGGTGTTCATGTGGCGATGGATGACTTTGGCACCGGGTTTTCATCGCTCAATATGCTGCGCATGCTGCGTTTGCATACGGTGAAAATCGACCGCGGCTTGATTGACCCGCTGCCAGAACCCGACGCCGTTGCGGTGGTGCGCGCTATTTGCCAATTGGCCAATGCCCTGCATTTGCATGTGGTGGCCGAAGGCATTGAAACCCAGGCACAAGCCGACGCCGCGCGCGATGCCGGATGCGGCGAGCTGCAGGGCTTTCTATTCTCCAAGCCTTTGTTGGCCGAAGATGTCACGCCGTGGTTGGAATCCTTGGTATCGCCCCGTCCGCAGCCTAGTTTGTGGGCGACGCCCCTGGCGCACTGAACGGGTTTAGCCGGCGGTGGCCACCACTGGCACCCCGAGCAACTGGATCATATTGGCCATGACGTCCCGGGTGATTGGCTTTTCAAAACTGCCACGCACGCGCAAGCCTTGCAGGCGCGCCATTTTTTCAGCCAGATGCAGTACCGGCCCATCGTAAGTGGCGAGCTTCCAATTGGGGTCGTCTGGCGGTGTTCGGTTGTGGCCCGAAATGATGAAGATGCTGGCGTCGGCGCGTTCTTTTGCCAATTGACCCAGAAACTCTATGCCGCCGAGTTTGGGCATACACAGGTCGCAAACAATGACATTGGGCCGCTGCGCGCTGCTGCGGTAAACCGCCAAGCCTTCCAGTCCCGAATGGGCAATCTGAATCGACGCGACGCCCATGTCGTTCAAAATCTCCACCATGAGCGCCAATAAGAACGCATCGTCATCCACCAAAAGCACATGGAGTGCCGGCGGGCTGACGGTGTCGAGAGCGGGGCGGTTCATAGCGTTTAGGGCATGCGGGGGGGTGGGCGAATCCAATTTTTGAATCAGTATATGTGCGCTATTTCATTGCGTCCATGGGGGAAGTCCGGGGTAGGTGCACCATGTAACAGCGTTTTTGGCCCCAGTGTGAATGTGCTGCGGTGTCCGTTAAGCTCTGTACATATGACGAAATCCAGCAAACCCTCTGCAAAACACCACAGCGGCGCCAGCAAGCCGGCCCGCACACCCGTTCACAAGCGTCCACCTGGCGAGATCCGCTTGATTGGTGGGCATTGGAAGCGCATCAAATTGAAGGTCGCCGACAAGCCCGGTTTGCGCCCCACACCCGACCGGGTGCGCGAAACTTTGTTTAACTGGCTGGGCCAGCAAATGGGTGGAATGCGCTGCATGGATGCGTTTGCTGGCACGGGTGCGCTGGGGTTTGAGGCGGCATCGCGCGGTGCCGCCGAGGTGCTTTTGGTCGAGCGGGATGGCGTTTTGGTTGAGCAGTTGCAGCGCGTGCAGGCCCAGTTGTTGGCGTTAGAAGTACCACCGCCCGCAGCGCCGCAGAAGCTCTTTGTTCAGCGGGGCGAAGGGGTTGCTGCGCTGCGGCAATTGGCGCCCCACAGCCAGCACGTTATTTTTCTGGATCCACCGTTTGACGCCGATATCTATGTGGCAGCACTGGAGGCGGCCGAACGGGCACTGGCCGTCGGCGGGTTTGTGTACTTAGAAGCGCCCAAAGCGTGGAGCGACGCGATGCTGGAGCCGCTGGGACTGCGGGTGCACCGCCACCTCAAGGCCGGTGCGGTGCATGCACATCTGCTGAGCGCGGCCGTTAAAACCGCGCCCGACGCTTAACATTTGCTTACAAAGTAGACTGAAATGTTACGGAGTTTCCCATGCCAAGCCCAGTGATCGCCGTGTACCCCGGCACTTTTGACCCCATTACCTTGGGGCACCAAGACATTATTCGCCGTGCCGCGGGTCTGTTTGGCGTTGTTATTGTGGCTGTTGCTGCAGCCCACCATAAAAAGACCATGTTCAGTTTGGATGAGCGTTTGGAGATCGCACGCGAAGTGCTACAACCTTACGCCAATGTTCAGGTACAGCCATTTACGGGTTTGGTGCGCGATTTTGCGGTGGACAAAAACGCCAGCGCCATGGTGCGGGGTGTCCGCTCGGTGACCGATTTTGACTTTGAAACGCAACTGGCCGGTATGAACCGGGCGTTGGCACCGGATGTGGAAACAATACTTATGCTGCCCGATGCGCGCTTTCAATATATTTCAAGTACGCTGGTGCGTGAGATTGCTACCCTGAAGGGTGATGTGGCGCAGTTTGTTGCGCCCGGTGTGCAAACACGGCTGTTACAAAAAATTGCGTCTGGCAAGGGCTAGGCGCCCGATACTGGGTGCCGGCTGGGTGCTATGCCCGCACCGATAACAGGAGTTTGACCATGAAGATTTTGCTGCCCGTAGACGGATCCGAGTTGGCGCTGGAGGCCGTGCGGTTTGCCATTCGCATGGTCTTGGCAGGCCTTAGGGCCGATGCAGTGCTGGCCAATGTGCAGGAGCCCGCGAATTTGTACGAAGTGCTGGTGGTGCACGACCCTGAACTCATTGACCGTGCCAGCGCTGAGGCGGGGCTACATGCCTTGCGAGACGCGCAAGCTTTACTCGATGCCGCGGGCTTGGAGTACGAGTGTGAGGTCGCCAAGGGGGATCCTGCCCACACCATCATTGAGATATCCGAGCGTTTTGAGTGTGACCTGATCGTGATGGGCTCACGGGGCATTGGATTGGTGCGCAGCGCGGTGATGGGCTCGGTCTCCAACGAAGTGTTGCATGCCAGTGGTGTGCCGGTCATGATCGTGAAGCCCGAAGAGGTGATCTGATGGCTTTGATCATCACCGATGAATGTATCAATTGCGACGTTTGTGAGCCCGAGTGCCCTAATGAAGCGATTTATATGGGTGCGTCGATCTACGAAATAGACCCTAAAAAATGCACGGAATGTGTCGGCCATTTCGATGAGCCGCAATGTGTGCAGGTGTGCCCCGTGGCGTGTATTCCCTTGGACCCGCAGCATATCGAAGACCATGAAACTCTTTGGCAAAAGTACCGCCGGCTGCAGGCCGCAGTGGCGGCCAAGCCTTAGGACTGCCCCCGCAGCACCTCATTTTTTGGGGTGGCCTTTGCCTTTTTCGGATGTTGCAGTCACCCGCGCCGTGAAAAAGTCGGACTCCTTTTTCTTGCTGGATTTTTTCGCCTTTTTTCCGTCGTTGCCGTCACCGGTAGTGCTGGGTTGCGCCGCCGTGGCGGTGCTGGCCGCGCGCTGTGATGCCTTGGGCTTTTTCTTTTTGGCGCTTTCTTTGGGGTCAGCGGATTCTGAGCGGAGTGTGGCTTCTTCTTTAAGGCGCGTCGTCTCCATAGCTTTTGCGGCGGCGGCGTTGCGCTGAATCATCGCGTCGGACTGCACCTTTTGCGCCGTGCTGCGGGGGTCATCAGCCTCAACTACGACCGCGTTGGAACACGGAACCTGGCTGTATTCACTGCCGCATCGGTAAATCTTCTGGCCCATGGCTGCGGTGGTTGCCGCGGCCAGGGTAATAAAAACTGCGGAAAGAGTGGTCCAAGCTTTCATGGCGCTACCTTTGGCGAGGGGGTTTCAAGGCATACTTCGGGATTGGCTGGCAGTGCTTTGTCCGCGACGGACTTTTGAGCGGGCGGTGCGCCTGCAATGCCGGGTTTGGCAGGCGCATGCGGCCTAGCCGGTTTGCTGGTGTGCACCAGCAGCATCGCTTTTTCCATGTCACCGGCCAAGAAGGCGGGCAGTGCCTTTAAAGAGCGATCAATACATTGTTCGATGGCGATGCGATGGTCTAGTGATGGTTTTTTGAGCACCCAGTTTACGACTTCACTTTTGTCCCCTGGATGCCCTACGCCCAGGCGCAGTCGCCAATAGTCGCCGCTTCCCAGTTGCGCGTGCATGTCGCGCAAGCCGTTGTGGCCCGCATGGCTGCCGCCAAATTTAAGCTTAACGTGGCCAGGGGCGATGTCCAATTCATCGTGGGCGACCAGTATTTCTTGCGGTGTGATTTTGAAGAAGCGTGCCAGCGCCGCCACCGATTTGCCGGACAGGTTCATAAACGTTTGCGGTTGCAGCAACCACACGGTTTGTCCGTTCACCGTGGTGCGCGCGACCATGCCGTGGTAGCCCTTGTCCATGTGGAGCTTGGCTTTGAGCTCACGGGCCAGCGCGTCTATCCACCAAAAGCCCGCGTTGTGCCGCGTGGCTTCGTAATCAGGGCCAGGGTTACCAAGGCCGACGAAGAGTTTGATCATGGTTCAGTTGATTGGGGGAGCCAAGATAGTAGGTCATATCTAAGGCCTTCGCAAATGCAAACGGCCCACCGAGGTGGGCCGTTTGAAGCAATCACACGCTTGCGCGCGGTTTACTTCTTGGCGGGGGCTTTTGCTGCTTTACCACCTGTGGCGGCGGGAGCAGCGGCAGCGGCAGCGTCCGCTGCAGGTGCTGCCTCGGCGGCGGCGATCATGGCGACCGACACCACGACTGGGTTGATCTTGGCGTTCACCGCGCTCACACCCTTTGGCAAAGCGATGTCATTGAGGCGCAGGGATTTACCTTTGCGCAGACCGCTGAGGTCCACAGCAATAAACTCAGGCAGGTCTTTGGGCATACACAACACATCAATCTCGTTCTTGACGTGGTTGGCAATGCAGCCTTCGGTCTTAATCGCTGGGGACGACTCTTCACCGCTGAAGTGCAATGGCACTTTCATGTGCAGTCGGGTGTTGTCGTCCACGCGTTGAAAATCAATGTGCAAAATCAAGGGTTTGAACGGGTGCATTTGCACGTCGCGCAACAGAACTTTGTGTTCTTTGCCGTCGAGTTCCATATCCAGCACCGAAGCGTGGAAGGCTTCTTTTTTGATGGCATGCCACAGGGCGTTGTGATCGAGCTCGATCAACGTGGTGTCGACGGTTCCGCCGTACACAATACCAGGGGTGCGACCTGTAATGCGGAGACGGCGGCTCGCACCCGTGCCCTGCTTAGCGCGCTCAAAAGCGACAAATTTCATAACTTACTCCAGTAAGAGTCCACCGCGACCAGTGTGACTCCGATTAATAAAACACCGGCCCACCCTACGGGATGGAGGTGTCGACTTTTTGTTCTGACCAAGTCCTCAGAAGAGGTTTTCTTGGTCCGAGAACAAACTCATGACCGACTCACCTTTGGCAATGCGCTGAATTGTTTCTGCAATCAACGGCGCTACGGAGAGTTGGCGAATTTTTTGGCATTGGGCACCAGCAGCACTCAATGGAATGGTGTTGGTGACGACGACTTCATCGAGCGCACCACCATTGGTAATACGCTCGATAGCCGGGCCCGAGAAAATAGGGTGGGTGCAATACGCATATACCTTTTTGGCGCCGCGCTCTTTGAGCACTTCAGCGGCCTTGACCAGCGTACCAGCGGTGTCAATCATGTCGTCCATAACGACGCAGTTGCGCCCTTCGATTTCGCCAATGACATGCATCACTTCGCTCACATTGGCCCTGGGACGGCGCTTGTCGATGATGGCCAAATCGCAATTGAGTTGTTTGGCAAGCGCGCGTGCGCGCACGACGCCACCAACGTCTGGCGAGACCACGATCAGGTCTTCGTAGTTCTTTTGCCGCAAATCACCCAAAAGCACGGGCGACGCATAAATATTGTCCACCGGGATGTCAAAAAAACCTTGGATTTGGTCGGCGTGCAGGTCCATGGTGAGGACACGGGCTACGCCAACGGCTTGCAGCATGTTGGCCACCACTTTGGCAGTGATAGGAACACGGGTCGAGCGCGGGCGACGGTCTTGCCGGGCATAACCAAAATAGGGAATCACAGCGCTGATACGTTCGGCCGACGCGCGTTTGAGGGCGTCGACCATGATCAGCAGTTCCATCAAATTTTCATTGGTCGGCGCGCAAGTGCTTTGCACCACAAAAACGTCTCGGGCACGCACGTTTTGGTTGATCTCAACCGTCACCTCACCATCGGAAAAACGGCCTACGGTTGCCGCACCCAACGAAATTCCGAGATGGCGCGCGATATCCGCAGCCATGCCGGGGTTGGCATTGCCAGTGAAAACCATGAAATCAGGGTGGGAAGGTGCCTGCATGTGGGTTCCAGCGATGTGTGAGGTTTATATCTGTACGTTGCGCGACTCTGCTGCCGATATCATTTCGGACAACAGATTTGGCAGGGGAAGAAGGACTCGAACCTTCGCATGCTGGAATCAAAATCCAGTGCCTTAACCAACTTGGCGACTCCCCTACACGGGTTGGCAGCTAACCGCTACCAACCGATAAACCTTCGCTGTTTGCCCAACCCATCAGAGGGTGCGCATCCAAGCTGCTACAAAGCCTAACCTGAAATCCTTTGGGGACTGTACTGAGTCGACCCAATAATTCCAAATTCTCATCCTGCACCAGATGCGCAAAAACTGCACTACCTGAACCAGTCATTCGACCGGCTAGACCCAAAGACGCAAGCCAGTCTAAAGCCTGCGTCACACCAGGACACAGTTTCTGGGCAACGTTTTGCAAGTCATTTTTTCCGAAATTTAATCCGGTCTTTAATGTTGCTGTAGCGAAGCCCGTGATTGTAGCAGTTTCGGAATCGCGCTTCAACGCAGGATCTGAAAAAATCAAACGTGTATCAAGACCAGCCGACGGTTTGACGACAATAAAGTGGGTTTGTGGCAGTTGGATCGGTGTAATTTGTTCCCCAATTCCTTCCACCCATGCATGGTGTCCACCCAGGAAAAAAGGCACGTCAGCCCCCAAACTGAGTCCCAGCGACATCAGCGTTGACAATGGCAAGTCTAATTTCCAAAGACGATTGAGCGCTAAAAGTGTGGATGCAGCGTCCGAAGAGCCGCCACCCATTCCAGCTTGGGCTGGCACCGACTTGGCGACGCCAATGTGGGCACCCAGCGTGCATTGGGTTAGTGCCTGCAAGGCCCGGGCGGCGCGCACAATAAGGTCATCTGGGGGGAGCTCCCAGGTGAGGTCTTCCCGGCTGATGCCACCATCTTGCCGCAGTTCAAAATGCAAGGTGTCGCACCAATCGATGAGCATAAAGACGGATTGCAGCAGGTGGTAACCATCTGCACGGCGCCCCGTGATGTGTAAAAACAAATTGAGCTTCGCGGGCGCGGGAATGTCGTAAAGCGACTGCATGGTGCGACTGTTTAGCGCCTATTCAGCGATCTAGAATAATTTTTAGTGTCGCAGGCGTATAGGGCGCCGCGCGCTGGGCGCTGAGTCGACCGATGCCAAGATCATGCAGGTCTGCCTGCCACCCAAGGGCCGGCGCAGGAATGCCTTGCAGCCAAGAGAAAAGGCTGTCGACAGGTAAGTCCGTTCCCGTGACATGGCGTATGAGGGCGTCTAGCGAAGAAAAATCACGCGATTCGCCATTGGCTTGCAACCGAGCCGACAGAGACGTCCATTGCAAATTAGCCATGGTGGTTCCCAATGGTGAAGCAAGGGAAAGGCTTCCTGATTGGGCGTTGCCTTGTAGATCAAAAACGGCTGTCAAACCATTGCTTGGTGCACTTTCGACCCGAATCGACAGCCGACCTTGCCAGTGTGCACTAGGGTCGACGATGGGCGCACGCGTTGGATTGGCGCAGCCTCCCAGTACACCCAGTAGCCAGGCAAAAAGAATAAGCCAACGGGGTCGAGAGAACCTCACGGCTTCCCACGAAGCCGATTCATGGTTTCAATCAGGGTGTCGTTCTTGGGGCTCAATCGCAAGCCGTCTTGCCAAGCCGCTTCGGCCGCTTCGCGCTGGCCAGACGACCATAAGACTTCACCCAAATGGGCGGCTATCTCCGGATTCGGTCGACCTTTGAACGCTATTTTTAAAAGGCGCTCTGCTTCGGCAGTGTTGCCAGAGCGAAACTCCAGCCACGCCAAGCTGTCCATTAAGTCGGGGTCATTGGGTAGATAACCCATTGCCTTGGTAATCAACTGCCGTGCTTCCGGCAAGCGGATGCCGCGGTCCGCGAGGGAGTAACCCAGCGCGTTGTAAGCTTGGAAGTGGTCTGGCTTGATCGCGATGATTTGGCGCAGCAGTCGCTCCATTTCGTCGACCTTACCAAGTTTTTCTGCTATCAAGGCTTGCTCGTAAAGGAAATCGGTCTCCTGGGGGGAGTGGGCCACCGCCTCAGCCAGCACATCGTAAGCGGCTTGGTACTGCTTGTATTCGCGCAGCAGCGCTACCTCCGTATTGATCTTTGTGCGTGCGTCTTCAGGGGTCAGTTCGGGTACGTCCCGAACGAGTTTGCGGGCCTCGTCCATTTTTCCCTGACGTGCCAGGACCAGGGCCTTACGGGTTTGCACCCGCATTGCATCCTGCGTAGAGTCGATGTTGGACAAGTAGGCCATTGCTGCGTCTAGTCGCTGGTCCTGTTCGGCAATTTGCGCAAGCAGGAAATAGGCTTGAACAATATTGCGGTCTGTACCCGATGACTTGACCGTTTCGTCCTGTTTGGATGCCAAGGCGACGTAATTTTTCAATGACGTTTCCGCCAACGCGGGCGTGCGCTCCTCCAGCTCCAGTTGTCCTCGCAACAGCCACGCTTCCGCTAAGCTGGGCTTTTCCTGAGTCAGCCGGCGCATTTGTTCTGCCGCGTCGCCATAGCGCTGGGCGATTAACAAGGAGCGGGTGTACGCCATGCGCAAGTCTGGCACGGGCTTGTCGGCCATGTATTTACGCACAATCGATTCGGCCGCATCACCCTGGCTGGCCATTAGGCCGATCGCAAGCACAACGGGCTCAGGGGCGCTGGGGTTCGCTGCGGCGCCACGCTGCGCCGCATCCAATGCGCCCTGGCGGTCTGATGCCAGCGATCGCAAGACACCAATTGCGGACCAAGCGGCGGCACTGGTTGCATGTAGTGCGATGTCAGGCGCAAGGGCCTGCTCAACAACCTTAGTCAACAACTTGCGTTCCGATACCCGCAAGAAAATACGTGGCAACTGGTTAATGATGGTGACGCGTTCAGGAATCGGCAAAACGGCCAACATGCGTCGCATAGGCGTTTGAATACTGGCGATTTGATTCAGCCCCACCAATATCTGAAAGACGTACCGGTTGGCGTCGGCTGATTCCGGAAAAGCCTTGTTCCAACTCTTGGCGGCTTCCAAGGCAGAATCGCCGGCGTGCTCTTGCAATGCAAGGTTCACCGCCTTCTCGTACAGGATGGGAGAATTGCTGCGGCGGGCCGCATTAAGAATAAAACCGAATGCTGCGGCGTTGTTTCCAGTTTGGGCGTTTATGTCCCCCACCAGAATTTCGTAAAACAGCTCGCTGTCCAAATTGGAGTTTCGTGGCGCGGCCGCCGGTTGTGCTGCAGCGAGAACGTCGCCGCTGGCCAACGCTAGAAACAGGGTTCGAACCAAGAGTTGTTTGATCGGTGTCATCGGGCAATAATAATCGACCCATGAAAGTCTTGCGCCATGCCTGAGCTCCCCGAAGTTGAAGTTACCCGGCTTACCCTGGTTCACCGTATCACGGGGAGTCAAATTATGGGTATTCGTATCGGCAAGTCCTTGCGTTGGCCCCTGGGTTGTTCAGAACAAGACTTGGTGGGTAGGCGCGTGCTCGGGGTTCGACGGCGGGGCAAGTATTTGCTGCTAGACCTTAGTCAGGGCTTGTTACTGGTCCATTTGGGCATGTCTGGTAGTTTGACTTTTGCAAACGTGCCTGGGGAGCCGGGCACGCACGACCATTTTGACCTGCGTACGACACTGGGCGTATTGCGGCTGCACGACCCCAGGCGATTTGGAGCAGTGGTTTTTTCCGATTCCGAATCATCAGATGTGGCGCAAAAGCTACTAGGTGGTCTGGGGATGGAGCCGCTGGATGAGGGGTTTGAGACCACACGTTTTTATGCAGAGTTGCAGCGTCGCCGCGCGCCGATCAAGCAGGTTTTGTTGCAGGGCAATGTGGTTGTCGGAGTCGGCAATATCTATGCTTCAGAGGCCTTGTTTCGCGCGGCAATCCGTCCGACTGTGCGTGCGCAATCCATCAGCCGTCCCCGGGCTACCCGCTTGCACGGGGCGATTCGTGCCGTGTTGGCCGACGCAGTCAACAAGGGCGGAAGCACCTTACGTGATTTTTCAAATGCGCAGGGGGAGGCGGGACACTACCAATCTGACGCCATGGTTTATGGTCGGGCCGGGCAGGCTTGCCGGGTCTGCGGCACCCTAGTACGATTGATTCGGCAAGGTCAGCGCAGCACATTTTTCTGCGCAACCTGCCAGAAACCATGAGTACAAAACCGGGGCACGGTGCTATATTGAGCTATTCCATCGGGGGCACATTTGGCTACTTCATTTAACGAACAGTTTGACCAGCACGGATCTTGGCGGCGCGAGTTCGCGCTTCGTCTGAAGCTGCTGGCCGAGTGGATGAAAGACAATGACTTGCTGGACGCGGCGGTGGAGGAGCGCCTCCTTCGCCTGGAGTCACAGGTCCGGTCCGACAAGGTCATGGTGGCGTTTGTTGCCGAGTTCTCGCGCGGCAAATCCGAGATGATTAACGCCATTTTCTTTGCCGGTTATGGTCGCCGCATCATGCCGGCCAGTGCAGGTCGCACTACCATGTGCCCCACGGAAATGGGTTACGACGCCGATGTGCCGCCGTGTTTGCGTCTGCTTCCGATCGAAACCCGCCTAGAGCCGCAGGCCTTGATGGAGTGGCGCATGGCGCCCGAAAAATGGACCCGCATTGATCTGGACGTCAAAAACCCCCAGCAGCTGGCGTCCGCTCTGGAAAAAGTAGCTGAGACCCGCAAAGTCACCCAGGATGAAGCCCGTGCCCTCGGTTTTTGGCACAACCAATCTCTGGAAGATAACCCGGTGTTGGACGCGCAAGGCATGGTCGAGGTGCCGCGCTGGCGCCACGCGCTAATCAATATTGCGCACCCGTTGCTGAAACAAGGTTTGGTCATTTTGGACACACCCGGGCTTAATGCGATCGGTGCGGAGCCTGAATTGACAGTGAGCCTGATTCCTCAAGCCCATGCGGTGGTTTTCATATTAGGCGCCGATACGGGCGTGACGAAGTCAGACCTGGCCATTTGGCGAGAGCACCTGGTGACCGAGTCGGACAGCACCGACGCGCGCCTGGTGGTACTTAATAAAATGGACACCCTGTGGGACGAGCTAAGCACGCCAGCCCAAATCAACGACCAGATTGAGCGCCAAAAGCAAACTACGGCTGACATTTTGGGCATTCCCTACGACCGCATCATTGCGGTATCGGCCCAAAAAGGACTGGTTGCCAAGGTAACCGACGACCCAGAGCTGCTCGAGCGCAGTTGCCTGCCGGTGCTGGAAGAAGCCTTGGGGCGCGGCATGATGGGTAAGCGCCAGAAGATTTTGGCCGACGCGATGGTCGTGGGCATTTCTGAATTGCGTTCTGAAACCGGCCGCGTGATCAATATTCGCAAGCGTGATTTGACCGAGCAAATGATGGAGCTCAAAGGCTTGCAAGGCAAGAACAGCGCTGTCATCAAGCACATGCGCTCGCGCATCTCGAATGAGCAGACCGAGTTTGATCTCGGTGGCGCCAAGATTCACGCCGTGCGTTCAGTGCACCTCAAACTCTTGCGCGACGTGTTTGCCATTTTGGGCTCCAAGGCTCTGAAGGCGGAGATGTCCCAGCTGACCGCCGCGTTGATGCAAAAAGGCCTGAAGCTGGGCGTTAAACGGGCGTACGGTGAAACCTTTGACCGTTTGCGGGGCAGCTTAAATCGGGTGCAAACCCTCAGCGGTGAAATTCAAAACATGTTGGGCGCCACCTTTCGGCAGCTCAATGCCGAGCACGGGTTTTCTTTGCAGGTGCCGGCCGAGCCCCAGATGACCACGTATTTGCACGACCTGGACATGGTCGAGCGCAGCCACGTTCAGTATTTGGGTATTGGCAACGCGTTCAAGCTGGCGCAGCCGGAGTTTTCGGACCGCTTGATTCGTGCCTTGTCCAATCGACTGCGCAGCATCCACGATGCAGCCTTGAGCGATGTCGAGCTGTGGAGTAAGTCGGCTGCGGCGCAGCTTGATGCGCAGTTGCGTGAGCGCCGGCGCAACTTTACCCGCCGCATTGAAGCCATCGACCGCATTCAGCAGGCAGCCGGTGGTCTGGAAGATCGGATTCAGGACATCGAGCGCCAGAGTACATCGCTGAACCTCATCGACACCAAGTTGGTCGAATTGACCACCTACCTGATTAGCGCCCACCAGGTTGCCAAGCCGGTAGCAGACGTCGAACTCGTCTGAGCGTGCTCCGGTCGCAGGGATCATTCGCTGCCCAAGTAGTAGCGTGGCAAACGACGCACGGACGGAACTCACTTCCGTGGCAAAACACCCGTGACCCCTACCGGGTGTGGCTGTCTGAAATCATGCTGCAGCAGACCCAGGTGGTCACTGTCAGGGCCTACTTTGCACGTTTCATAGGCCGCTTCCCAGATGTTGCGTCCCTTGGCCACGCCAGCTTGGACGATGTGCTCGCGCTATGGAGCGGTTTGGGGTACTACAGCCGCGCCCGCAACCTGCACCGGTGTGCACAAATAGTTATGGAGCGCCACGGAGGTGTTTTTCCACAGACCGCCGATGTATTAGAAACCCTGCCCGGAATTGGTCGCTCCACGGCGGCGGCAATCGCATCGCTGTGTTTTGGCGAGCGCGTGGCCATTCTGGATGCCAATGTGCGCCGCGTAGTCACCCGGGTGGCGGGGTTCGGGGGGGATTTGGCGCTTAGCGTCCATGTCAAAAAATTGTGGGATCTGGCAACCGACTTACTGCCGGCCGCGCCAACGTCGGCCAACGCCATGGCGCGCTACACCCAGGGCATGATGGACTTGGGCGCCACCGTGTGTTTCCCCAAAAAGCCCGATTGCGCCAACTGCGCGGTGCGCAGCCACTGCACCGCAGGCCTGGCGGGCAACCCTCAAGATTACCCAGTACGCACCCGCACGCTCAAACGCAGCAGCCAATCCATCTGGTTGCTCTGTGTGCGCAGCGATGCCGACGCAGTTTGGCTTAACCAGCGGCCCACGCCCGGCGTGTGGGCGGGCCTGTATTGCATGCCACTTTTTGACAGTGAAGAGGCAATGCGCGCGGCCGTTTCCCCACTTTTGCAGTTCGCACTGCAGCCGTTGGCCCCTTTCAAACACGTGCTGACCCACAAAGATTTGCATTTGCACCCTTGGCAGCTGCTTGCTCGTGAAGACGGGTTTGACGGTGGAGAAGGGCGCTGGGTGGATTCCGCGGCTTGGGCACAACTGGGTTTGCCCGCGCCGATCAGGCGTTTGCTGGACGACGCCGCACGCCCATAGTGGGCCACCGCTAGGGCTTACAGTGCGTCCATTTCGCGGTGCCGTTTAAGCGTGATCCACTGGGCGGAAAAACGCTGGGTGAGTTGCTCGACCAGATAGACCGACCGGTGCTGCCCGCCCGTGCAACCGATGGCCACCGTCACGTAGCTTCGGTGGTCACGCACCAAGGCGTCAAGCCAATTGTCTAAAAAGTGGGCAATGTGGTGCAGCATCAAGTCCACTTCAGGCTGAGCACGCAAATAGGTGATGACTGGTTCATCACGCCCGGTCAGGTGTCGTAGCGTCGGTTCGTAATGCGGGTTGGGCAGCATGCGCACATCAAACACGTAATCGGCGTCAGACGGCACACCCCGTTTGAACCCAAATGACTCAAACACCAGCGTGAGCTGCATCCCCGGAACAGTCGTCAACGCCTTGATGTAGCCCTGCAGCTGGGTCGGGCGGATGATGCTGGAATCAATCACATGGGCTTGTTCACGAAGCGTGCCCAGCAAGGTGCGCTCCAGTTCAATGGCTTCCACCAAGGCACGCCGATTGTCTTGTTCACTATGGCCCGTGTCAGATTGCGACAGGGGGTGTTTGCGCCGGGTCTCTGAATAGCGGCGCACCAGCGTTTCGGTGTTGGAGTCCAAAAACAGCGAGCGCACCGTGATGCCGCGCTCGCGTAAGACCTCTAACTGGTGCGGAACCAAGGGCAGGGAGGTCGCACTGCGCACATCCATGGCGATGGCAACGCGGGTGGCATGGTGCTTTTGCTCTAGGTCGACCAGATCGAGCAGCAGCTCCGGCGGTAGGTTGTCTACGCAATAGAAGCCAGCATCTTCCAAGGCGTGCAGTGCCACCGACTTGCCTGACCCCGACATCCCGGTGATCAGCACAATTTCCATGGCAGTGTTGGCGGTATCCATGGCCTTAGGCTCCCGTATCAAGCATTTCCCGGGCGTGGGCCAAGGTGGTGTTGGACAATTTCTCACCGCCGAGCATGCGGGCGATCTCGGCAACACGTTGCTCGCCTTGCGCTACGGCGACCGTGCTATATGTGACCTGCTGGTCGCTCTGCTTAGCCACCACCAAATGGTGGTCCGCACAGGATGCAACTTGGGGCAGGTGGGTGACGGCAAGTACTTGCCGGTCGGTCCCTAGCTGGCGCATCAGTCGGCCCACCGTCTCAGCAACCGCACCTCCCACACCCGAATCCACTTCGTCAAAAATCAGCGTCTGCGCCGTGCCCAACTGGCTGGTCGTCACTGCAATGGCCAGCGCCATGCGCGACAGCTCGCCACCAGAGGCCACTTTGCCCACTGGCCTAGGCGTGCTGCCCGCGTGGCCGGCAACCAGAAAACCCACGTCCTCCAGCCCGCTTTGCAAAGGCTGTGCGCTGGTTTCCAGCGCCACTTGAAACTGCCCGCCGTTCATACCCAAGCCCTGCATCGCCTGCGTAATGGCTTGCGCCAACAGGGGCGCAGCCTTGGTTCGTGCTTTGGTTAGCGCCTTGGCCTCGGTGAGGTAGGCCGCATGGGCTTTTCTCTCAGTCGATTGCAGTCCTTCCAGGTCAGCGGCGGCATCCAGTTGAACCAGCTCGGCCTTCCAACTGTCCAGCAAACCCGGCAATTCGCTCGGTGCGCGCTTGTAACGCCGCGCCAAGGAAACCCACTGGGCCAAACGCGCATCGAGTTCGGCCAAACGCTCGGGTTCCAAGTCAGTGTGGCGCAAATAGCTGCGCAGGGTGTGTACAGCATCTTCAATTTGCGCCAAGCTAGAAGTCAGGGCGTCAACCGGACTTTGAAACGCGGCCTCCAGGTGCAATTGCCCCTGGAGTTGGTGCAAGGCGCTGTTTAAGGACGCCAATGCATTGTGTTCATTCTCGTCAAGGCACTGCATGGCACCATGGGCAGCGTCCATCAGCGCTTGGCCATTGGACAGGCGGCTATGGCTGCTCTGCAATTCGTCCCACTCGTCCGCGCCCGGGTTCAGTTTGCCCACTTCGCTGATTTGCCAGCTCAAGCGTTCGCGTTCACGCTGCAGTGAATCTTGTGCCGCAGTTGCGTTTGCCAATGCGTTTTGCGCAGCGCGCCATGCTTGCCACAGCGCGCTGACAGCGGTAGTCGAAACCTTTGCATAGGCATCGAGCAAGCCGCGCACCGCATCCGGGCGGGTCAGGCTCTGCCATGCATGTTGGCCGTGGATGTCGAGCAGTTGCTCGCCAATCGTGCGCAATTGTTGCGCGGTGGCCGGGCTGCCGTTGATCCATGCGCGGCTTTTGCCTTGCTGGTCTACCGTGCGGCGCAGCAGCAGCGTGTCGTCGGTATCGAAGCCGGCCTCAACCAGCAGCGGTCTAACGGCTGCCGGCGTGTCGAACTCGGCAGTCACATCAGTCCGGCTTGCCCCTTCACGTATGACGCCGCTGTCCGCCCGCGCGCCGGTCACCAATTGCAGCGCGTCGATCAATATGGACTTGCCCGCACCGGTCTCGCCGGTGAGCACGGTAAAGCCGCTCTCAAGATCCAGTTCGAGCTCGCGCACGATTACAAAATCACGCAGGACAATTCGCTTTAGGGCCACGGTCAGGCTACTCCTTCATTCCAATGCAGTTTTTCGCGCAGCGTATCAAAGTACGTCCAGCCCTTGGGGTGCAGAAAGCGCACCTTGTGCTCAGACCGCCGCACCACGATGCGGTCGCCAAGCATCAGTGACGCCAAAGATTGCATGTCAAAGCTGGCGCTGGCATCACGTCCTGCTACTATTTCTATAGCAATCTCTGAAGAGTCGGCGAGGACGATAGGCCTATTGGACAGTGTGTGCGGCGCAATGGGCACCATCACCCAGCCCCATATAGAGGGGTGAATCAGCGGGCCACCCGCTGACAGCGCATAGGCCGTGCTGCCCGTGGGCGTGGCGATGATCAAGCCATCGGCCCGCTGGTTCGCCACAAAATTTCCGTCCACCTCTACCCGCAACTCCACCATGCCCGCCGTGGCACCCCGGTTGACCACCACATCATTCATGGCCAGCGCGGTGTACACGCAGTGACCACCCCGCATCACCTTGGCGTGGATCAGACTACGCTGGTCTTGCTCGTACACACCGCGCAGCATGGGCTCTAGGGCCAGCCGGAAGTTGTCGAATGGAATGTCGGTAATAAAACCCAAGCGCCCTTGGTTAATGCCAATCAAAGGCACCCCGTATTGCGCCAGTTGGCGCCCGATTCCCAGCATGGTGCCGTCGCCCCCCACCACCAAGCACAGGTCACATGCCTTGCCGATCTCGGGCACCGTCATGGCGGTAAACGCTGTTAGCCCCATGTTGGCGGCGGTATCGGCCTCTACGACCACTTCGCACCCTTGGTCTAACAGGTAGTGTGCAATGTCCTCCAGCGCGTGGCGGGACGACGCACCCGCCGCTCCGGAGGAGACTGCTTGGTATTTACCAATCAGGGCGACGTGGTTGAATTGCGACTGCATTTCCAAATTACATCACTAAAATGGAACGATGCTCGATGATCGCTCCAAGTTGTTATTGAAAGCGCTGGTTGAACACTACATCGCTGACGGCCAACCCGTCGGTAGCCGCACGCTTTCTCGGGCGTCGGGCTTGGAGTTGTCACCCGCCACTATTCGCAACGTCATGTCGGATCTAGAGGAGTTGGGGCTCATCGTCAGCCCCCACACCTCGGCCGGGCGTATTCCCACCGCGCGCGGTTACCGCCTGTTTGTAGACACCATGCTTACCGTGCAGTCGGGGCAGTATGCTTCGCACAGCCTAGCGCCCGATCAGCCGCAAAAGGTTATTTCTAACGCGGCGCACCTCCTGTCCAACCTGTCGCAGTTTGTCGGGGTGGTTATCGCGCCACGGCGGTCGTCGGCATTTCGGCACATTGAGTTCTTACGCCTATCGGAGCGGCGTCTGTTGGTCATCATCGTGTCGCCCAACGGCGACGTGCAAAACCGCGTCATCTTCACCGAGCAAGATTATTCCCCCGCACAGTTGGCTGAGGCTGCCAACTTCCTCAACACCCATTACGTGGGAGCCGACATCGACAACGTGCGCGAGCGCTTGCAAGGCGAGGTGGAGTCTTTGCGCTCTGAGATTGCTGCCCTCATGCAGGCAGCGGTCAAGGTCAGCACTGAGGCCATCAGCGAGCCGCAAGACGAGGTGATCATTGCCGGTGAGCGCAACCTGCTGTCGGTGTCCGACTTTTCTAGCGACATGGGCCAGCTGCGCCGCGCGTTTGACCTGTTTGAGCAAAAAGCCCAAATCATGCGCCTGATGGACATTACCGGCCAGGCCGAAGGTGTGCGCATCTTTATTGGTGGCGAGAGCCAGGTGGTGCCTTTTGAAGACCTGTCCATCGTCAGCTCGCCGTATGAGGTGGATGGCAAAGTGGTGGGCACCCTGGGCGTGATCGGCCCCACCCGCATGGCCTACGACCGCATGATCCAGATCGTAGACATCACCTCCAAGCTGGTCAGTAACGCACTGAGCCACCAGAAGTAGGTCGGTGAGGGTGTGCGACCAACACGTCAGGTTGGACCAGATTAAGTAGTCGTGACTGAATTAGCCGTTGGGAGTAGGGTGTCGATGGAGCGGCGTTCATTTAAAGGTGTTAATTGCGAATGCATTGGGGCGTCGCCTCCGGCTCGCATATTTGGAGCAATGAGGCTCAATAATCCGCGTGAATTTCGGTGGGCGTCATAATCTGCAGACACCAGTTTTTGTCCGGCATCTCCCATGCGTTGGCGCATGTTGGGATCTGACAGTAGTTGCTCAATTGCACCGGCAATGCCTTGCGGGTCTGAGGGCTGAACCAAGCGCCCTGTCTCGCCATCACGCACGAGTTCAGGAATACCATCTACGGCTGTAGCTACGACCGGCACGCGGCTCGCAAGCGCCTCCATGATCACGACGGGGAGCCCCTCTGATAAGCTAGGAACGATCAGTAAATCGGCATGTCGCAAAGCTTCGGCTACGCCAGCTTCGTCTTTTGACTCGGCAAACGTCACAACCTTGCCTAACTTCAGGACTGCCGACTTGCGTTGAAGCGCCACCCTTTGCGAGCCATTCCCCACGATCGTTAGATGTACATCTGCACCGCGAGCGCATAAAAGTGCGATAGCCTCCAGAAGGCTATCGACACCCTTCCGTTCCTCCAATCTGCCCACGAAAAGCAGATCACGGCCAGAGCGCCCATTTGATTCTGTTCTATAGAGTGAAGGATCAACGCCACAACGCACTACCGCTAACTTGTGCCAATGGGCCGCATCAGAGAAAAGCATGGCTTGGCTGCGACAGAATTGACTGATGCAGGCGACGCCCCGCGCCCGCGCAATCTTTTCGTCAAGTCGCCAGAAGTGTGCGCTCTGAAAAATCTCAGGGCCGTGCAGGGTCAAGCTAAAAGGGATTTCAGTCAGTTCAGAAGCCAGCATGACCACGGTGCCGCTGGAATCGCCCAAATGGTTGTGAATGTGCGTAACATTTCGGTCTCGCAGATGCCGCGCAAGAAGCACTGCCTCAAAAAAATACGCCAACTGCAGGGCAGTCCCGCGAACCCCTTTCGGACAGGTTTCGAGGGCAAGGCGTACTGTTCCTACCAGCCTGCGGGGATGTCGCACTGAAAGAAGTACCGAGCGGAGAAGATGCGTCGGACTCATTGCCGACGCGAGAAGTCGGATCACACGCCCGGCCTCCGCTTGCTGAAACGGGCCGGAGAGGGAGTCTCGATCGGGCGAGCGCACCGTGACGGTAAGGATATCGACACCCATTTCCCGCAACGCGCACACTTCGCGATCAATGAAGGTAAAAGAAGTCCCTGGATAGCGCCCAGTGACCATGGCGATGGCACCTTCACCGCGCAGCGCATCAGGCATGCCGGTTCCCCAGCCGTACCCAACGGCGCACGTCGTCGAGGTACTTTTGCACGCGGGACCGATCTCGGTTGCCGTTATGGGGCATCAAGTGCATGCCGTCGCTCGCTCGGCTGCGGTAGAAATTCGGAACGGTATGAAGATCTTCCATTTCGAGGTGGAAAACTTCACACGCGCTCGAAGCCTGAGGCGGAACCAGCCAAGCCCAATCGGCAGAAAGTCGGCGCCCCGCTGCGGATTCGCGCGCATGGAACTGCATGAATTGGTCGCTGGCGCTGTGATGATCAATCATTGTGACGCCCTCAGCCTGAAACGAGTGCAGCACTGCGCGGTTGAGCTCAGTTAGGGTGGTGTCCTGCCACAGCGATGAGGACGCCCCGTCATGAAGACCGAAGCTGCGTGCAATATCCGGCAAGAGATCGTATCGACCACGATCTGCCAGGTTACGCGAGCCAATCTCGGTACACATGTAGAACCCGTTAAACGGCGCACAGGGATACTCAATTCCACCGATCGTCAGAATCATGTCGCTGACGAGCGGCACCGCATACCAGCGCAAGCCAAGCTGTGCGAGGGATGCATGATCGGGATGGACGATCTGAACTTCGCGGGCTGCGCCTTCTGGCAAATCGAACAGATGCCGCCTGTCGTCGCCGTCGCGTAGGATCACAGGAAGAATATCGAACGGCCCCGGCTCTACTGGCGGTGCCCACCCAAGCGAACGGGCTATGCGAGTCGCTTCAATGGCCTTGCGGTCTCCAATCACTTGTCCATCATCCCTGAGATAGCCGGCGTACCGAATAAGCTGCGGGCTCTCAACATAGGACGGGCGCACGCCCGGACTTGCCGGTGGATAGATGGAAATGATTGAACGAAGCCGCCCGTCTCCGGTTGCCTGCTCCAAGTGTTCGCACAGATCGCCGAAGATTGAATCGGGATCCGAAACATGCCGCCTGTCGCGCACGATCAGACTGTCCCAGTACAGACGTCCGATGCAGCGCGCGTGGTTGCGCCATGCCACCTTTGCGCCGAAGGTCAGCTCCTCGGGAGTGTGATCGTAGTGCCCATCTTGGAGAAGGGCTCGTCGCACTTCAGCCCAGCGGATCTGGAAACTTTTGCAGGTGCCCCCTTGCGCGCGCACGAAGAGATCCAGAAAGGCATGGGCCTCATCCAAACGGTCGAGCAACGACAGTCGACGCAGTCGATGGGCCAATGGCCCCGCACCTTGAACATGGTCGCGCCCAGCCGCAAGCGTTCGCCAAAACCCCAGCATCACATCAGCCCATCAAACTGCCTGGCGGTCTCGCGCAGTGGCTTTCGATTGATGTCAAAGACTGTCGCCAGCGCTCGCGCTTTTGCGCGCCGATAGGCTGGCTCAATCTTGCGTGTTTCATATAGCGCCTTTGCGCGCCGAGGATCCATGCCGGCTAGTTTCAAAGGGGCAGCATCGCCAGCCTTCTCGACCAGACTCTGGTAGATCGGCGTATCCATCGTCACAGTGAAATCATTAAATCGAATGCGCTCGATATACGGTGCGTTGGCTTCCAGAAAGTCTGCGGTAGCCTCCATGTCGGCAGCGGTTTCGCCGGGATATCCCTTAAACATGGTGCCGCGCACCGAGAGCCCTGCATCGTATGCATTGCGCACAAATGCTGCGTTCGCTTCGACAGTACAACCCTTACGCATCTCATCTAGCAACCGTTGGCTTCCACTTTCTAGGCCAAAGCTAATGCGGCGCATGCCGCCTGCAGCAGCGGCAAAGAGGTCGCGGCGCGACACCCCGTTCTCCTTACGTTGATCTACATGGACCGTACCGATCCATTGAGCACCGCGCACATACTTGCGCAAATCGCGCGACAGACCGCGCAACATCTCAGGATTGGAGTTGAGCTTTAAGTCGAGGAACATGAAATCGGTTGTGCCGTAGCGTTCCGCCTGAACTTGGAGTTCGACAAGAACATTCTCGACGCTACGGGTCCGGAAAGTACGCCCGCTTGCCGAAATCACGTCGCTGCAGAACGTGCATTTGTCCCATTGGCAGCCGCGTCCGGTCAGGACCGGCACGATCCGGTTCGGATAGCGATCCCACGGGAAGTCGTCGAAATCAGGAAATAGGCAGTCGTCCAGTCGCCGCAG
>JBBRNS010000018.1:0-28363 GCA_038230175.1 Burkholderiales bacterium | reverse complement strand
GCGCGGGCATGGCCAGCCCGGCCCTGGCGGGCTGGGTGCTGGGTTGCTTCGGCCTGCTGTTCGTGGTGCAGGGCGCCGTACGCGTCCATCCGCAAGGAGCGGTAGCTCGCAGGCTCTACCCTTGGCTGTTTGCGGGTCTGTACTTGGATGAACTCTTTACCCGCTTAACGTTTCGCCTGTGGCCCGCGCGCACACCGACCACCCCCGGCACGCTAGCCAAGCCGTCAGCCGCCGCCAACGCCCAAACTCCTGGAGACCTGTGATGAACACCCTTGCCGAACCCGTCGCTCCGACCATTGCTGCCGTGCAAACTGCCATTGACGCTGCCTGCGCGCGGATTGCGCCGACCTGGCCGCTGGACCGCTTCATCGCCGTCAACCCCTATTGGGGCCAGCTGGAGCGCCCCATCGCCGCTGCCGCTGCACAGCTAGCAGGGCTGTCGGGCAGCCCGATGCTGATGCCGCACAGCTGGTACGGCGAACAATGGCAAGCCGGACACATCGGCCGCCAGCACCTGCAGGCCGCCATCACTGCGGCGGGTACGCAGGTCGATGTCGACGAACTGGTCGATGGCCTGAACACCGAACCGGCGATCCCTGCCAGGCTACCTCTGGCTACCGACCTCGTCGATGCCCAGCGGGACCTGGGCCACGCGATGGCTTGGCGTGACTACACCACCCACCACATCAGCCAGACTTGTGGTGCGTATTTCGACCAAGGTCAGGCCGCCTGGGGGCCCGACCACAGTGGTGGCCTGTACCCGAGCTGGCTGCGCCAATCGGCACACGACTTCAGCCCGGCGATGCTGATGGGCTATAGCGGCTTCACCCATCGCTTAGCCGCTCTGCCGTCCGAACCAATAGCGTTGATAGAAGCGGTGTTGCGTGGTTTGGGCATACCAGCCGAGGCGCACGAGGCCTACTTCACGGCGCTGCTCATGAGCATCAATGGCTGGGCGTCGTGGTGCGCCTACCAGCGCTGGCAGGCGCGGCTGGCACAGCGCGACGACGACCAGATCGTTCACCTCTTGGCCGTGCGCCTGGCCTGGGAATGGCTGCTGCACGAAGGCCACCCGGTAGTCGGTGTAGCCGACAAGCTCTCAAACGCCTGGCGCACCAGCGAGGGCGTAATCCAGCAGGCAGAAGCGGCACTGCAGCACGACTGGCTGTGGCAGGCCGCGCTGGAGCGCAGCTACCAGGCGCCGCTGTGCCAAGGCCTAATGACAGCGCAAACGCCAGCCGCCGGCACCACCGTGCCAGCAGTGCAGGCCGTGTTCTGCATCGACGTGCGCTCCGAGGTCTACCGCCGCGCCCTGGAAGCCGCCAGCCCCGCAGTGCAGACATTGGGCTTTGCCGGCTTTTTTGCGATGTTCGTTGAATACCGGCCGCTGGGCACCGAGATGGTCCGCCCGCAATTGCCCGGGCTGCTGGCACCGGGGCTATGCGTCACAGACGAGTGCGACGCGCCCGGACTGGGGGAGGTGTTGTCCAATCGGCGCAAGAAAAGCCTGCTCTGGCACCAACATTGGCAGGCTTTCCGCAGCGGTGCCGGTTCGACCTTTTCGTTCGTCGAATCCTGCGGGCTGCTGTATGCCGGCAAGTTGCTCAAACAAAGTTTCGGCTCACATGCCGATTCCTCAACGGTAGAACACACCGGACTGTCGGCCGACCAGCGCCACACCCTGCGCCCACGCCTGCCCACCCAAGGTGGTCTCAGCCTCGAAGCCCGCATCACCTCAGCAGCCACCGCACTCGGTGCCATGGGGCTGACCACGGACTACGCGCGGTTGATATTGATGGCTGGCCACGGCAGCACCAGCGCTAACAACCCGCACGCCGCCGGGCTTGACTGCGGCGCCTGCGGCGGCCAGACTGGGGAAGTCAATGCACGCATGCTGGCCCAGTTGCTCAACGAGCCCGCCGTGCGTGCCGGCCTGCACGCCCGCGGCCTGATGGTGCCAAACAGCACCTACTTCCTCGCCGGTCTGCACAACACCACCACCGACGAGATGCAGTTGTTCGACACCGACCTGCTGCCCCAAAGCCACACGGCAGATCTGATCACGCTGAAGAGTTGGTTGAAGGATGCTGGCCAACGCGCGCGCTCCGAGCGTGCAGAGTCGCTCGGTCTGTCTCCACTGACCGCGCAGACCGATGCACTGCACGATGCCGTTAAGGCCCGCACCACCGACTGGGCCCAGGTTCGGCCCGAATGGGGTCTAGCCAACTGCGCCGCTTTCATCGTGGCACCCCGCAGCCGCAGCCAGCACCTAAACTTGGGCGGCCGCAGCTTCTTGCACGACTACCAATGGCAGCGCGACCCTGGATTTGGCGTGCTCGAACTCATCATGACTGCACCGATGGTGGTGACGAATTGGATCAACTTGCAGTACCACGCCAGCACGGTTGACAACCCGCGCTACGGTAGCGGCAACAAGGTGCTGCACAACGTCGTTGGCGGCAATGTCGGTGTCTTTGAAGGCAACGGTGGCGACCTGCGTATCGGGCTGCCCCTGCAGTCTTTGCACGATGGTGAAAATTTCCGCCACACCCCGCTGCGGCTCAGCGTGTTCATCCAGGCGCCGCAAGACCCGATCGACGCTATCGTCGCCAAGCACACCACCGTACGCCACCTGCTGGACAACGAATGGCTGACGGTCTTTAGACTGGCTGATGACGGGGGCATATGGCGCTACCTGCCCGGCGGGCAGTGGGAAGCGGTTTTGCGGGAATGACCCTTCCACTTTTTGGCTATGTGGGCATTCGCACGCATAACAGCCCTACAAATGCTGGGAATCAATGACTGCAAACATCGGTCAGTAACCGTGCCTTTTCACTGACCATGCGTGGCGGCCCGGTTGGTGTGCAGCACGCGTCCAAAAAACCGCTGCACATCGTGGCCCCGCTGAAAAACGTGAGCGGCACCGAGCGCACCTGCAACAAGTCCGCCGAATTATCCAGAGCCTAGTGGCGGCGATACATGGCCAATAGTTGCTACTATTTTTATAGCTGCTTGCGCATATTCTGCGAGGGCTAGCAGCCTATTCTTCAATAAATTTATGGGGACGACTACCAGCGCGAGCGGTGGTCCTCCGTCACCCCCACCAAGCGCTGCACCGCGCGTGCCGGTGCGCCGGGCGCGGCGCGCACCGTGCCGCTAAAGGTGCCGATGGGTTGAATGTAGTAACTGGCCGCCACCAGCAAGTTTTTGCGTTGGTGGCGCGCACCTTCGGGGTGAAACTGCAAGTCCACCAGGCCGTCGTCGGTCTGGATGGCCCAGGGTTGCATGGGCGCATCGGGGTCAAAAGCGAAGTGGGCATTGCCCAGTGGAATCAATTGCCCGTCAAGCCACAACACGTTTTCATGCTTTTCAAAGTAACCCTGCTGCAGGTTAAAGCCCACGCTGGGTGAATGGGCCGACGCCCAGCGCCACTGGGTGTCACGCGCCAGCAGCCCGTTGGAGTAGTCAAAACTGGCCACGCCACCCGCCAAGTCAAACGCCTTGCCGCCTGCCGTCACCGTACCCTTAACCGACAAAGCGGACGATTTGACGGTGGCGTGCGCACAGCCGCCGCCACCAATAGGTCCAATGGCACACGCAAACGGGGCTGCGTGGGCGCTATCAATCACGGCGTCAATCTGCAAACCTTTGCGAATGTCCACCTGCAGTCGGTAGTGGCTGCCTTCCAAATGCGCATAGCGCATCGAGCTGCCGATATGGCTAAACCAGCTCAGCGCCCCCTGCGCCGGGCGGTCACCCACCTGGGCGGTGAGGCCCGGCAAGCCGTCTTGCGAAAAATCAATCAGCAGTTTGCGCTGCTGACGGTCAAACACATAGGCAAACGCCGTATTGGTCCAGCCCAGGTCCACGATGGCCAGGCCCACAAAACAGGGGTCGGTGGCCAGCGCCAAATACTGCCAGCGCTTATGGTGAAACCGCTGCCAAAAAGTCGAGCGTTGGAAGGCACCGCGCAGGCCCGACCAGTCGATATAGGCTGGGCTGCCGGTGTACAAGCCCGTGGCGGGCTGACCACCCTGTACCACAGAGGCAGGGGCTGGTGCAAGGGTTTGTGCCACGGGGGTCCGCATCACCATGGCGGCCTAAACCGACTCCAACGCCAGCAACTCTGCCACCGTCTGCTTGCGCCGGATCAAGCGTGCTTTGCCATCTTCAACCAGCACCTCGGGGATGAGGGGGCGGGTGTTGTAGTTGGAGGACATGGACGCGCCATAGGCACCGGTGTCATGCAGCACCAATAGATCACCCACCTGGGCCTGCGGCAAGGGCCGCTCTAGCACCACGCCGCCCTCGCCCTGGGTGAACACGTCGCCGGACTCGCACAGCGGCCCGGCCACCACGGTTTCGCGCAGCGGGCCTGCGGCGGGCGTGCCGTCAGAGTGGATGACTTCCATGGCGTGGTAACTGCCGTACATGGCCGGGCGCATCAGGTCGCTAAAGCCGGCGTCCACCATTACAAAGTGTTTGCTGCCTTGGTTTTTAACCGCACGCACTTCGCTGACCAACACGCCGGATTCGGCCACCAAGTAGCGGCCCGGCTCCAGCTCTAGCGTGACCGGGTGGCCCAGCAGTGTGGCAATGGTTTGGCGCGCGGCGTCCCACATGGCAAAGTAGTTGGCCGTGTCGATGCTGGGCTCGCCGGCCTGGTAAGGGATGGACAAGCCTCCGCCTGCAGAGATAGCCTGCAGGTCCAGCCCCTGGGCTTTGACCGCCTCGACCAGCTGAACCATGGCGCCGCACACCTCTTGCAAATGCGCGTAATCCACACCCGAGCCAATGTGCATGTGCACGCCCTGCAAGGCCAGACCATGGGTGCGCACTTTTTCACCTGCCAGTGCCAAGTCACCATGCCAGATGCCGTGCTTACTTTGTTCGCCGCCGGTGTTGGTCTTGTTGCTGTGGCCGTGGCCAAAGCCGGGGTTGATACGCAGCCACACCGGGTGGCCGGGCTTGGCTGCACCCAATTGGTCCAGCATGTCCACCGAGCCACAGTTCACTGGTATGCCCAGTTCTACCACACGCGCCAGCGTGGCGCGGTCTAACAGGTCGGCGGTAAACACAATCTCCGCGTGGGGCTTGCCATTCACTATGTGCAGACCCGGTGTAAAGCCTGCGGCCAGCGCACGCTCTACCTCGCCCAGAGAGACCGAGTCCACCACCACGCCCAGGCTGCGCATCTGGCGCAGGATGTGGATGTTGGAGTTGGCCTTTTGGGCAAAACGCACCACATCAAATTGGCGCAAGGCCTGAATTTGGCGGGTGATGGTGGCGGCGTCGTACACCCACACGGGGGTGCCGAAATGCTGGGCAAAGGATGCGAGAGAGGAAGGGGTAAATGGGTTCATAGTTGCATCATGCCGCCAGCAACCGATTCAATCAATACCAATTTTGTTGGCAACACATTCAAAATTGATATAGTTTATGCATGACAGCACCTGCCCCAATTACGGCGTCCAACAATCCCGCGCCCGCCCTCACCCACCGCCAGCTCGCGCTGTTTCGGGCCATCATGCTGCACGGCAACCTGGGCCGAGCGGCCGAATCCACGGGCAGCAGCCAGCCCACACTCAGCCGTGAATTGGCGCGCTTGGAGCAGGTACTGGGCTTTGACCTGTTTGACCGGGTGCGCGGGCGCCTGCGCCCCACTGTGCGGGCCTTGGCGCTGATGCAAGAGGTGGAGCGTTCCTTTATTGGCCTAGAACACATTGCGGCGCGTGCCCAAGAGCTGCGCACCCAAACCACTGGCCGCTTGCGCCTAGCCTGCCTACCCGCCCTGGCCCACGCACTGGTGCCGCGTGCTTTGGTGCATCTGGCAGCCAGACACCCAGACTTGGCAGTGAGTGTCCACCCACTCGAGTCGCCCTGGCTAGAGCAGGCCTTGAGCGAGCAGCGTTTTGATGTGGGCCTGAGCGAAGCGACCGAGCCCCCCACTGGTGTGGCCTTGCGCCCGCTGCTCACGGTGAACGAGGTGGCTGTGCTGCCGCGTGGCCACCGGCTGTGCGCCAAGACCATGCTTGATGCGGCCGACTTTGCCAACGAACGCTTCATCAGTCTGGCCGAAGGCGACCCCTACCGCGCCGCCATTGACCAGCTATTCAGCCAAGCCCAGGTGCCACGCAACATCGCGTTGGAGACGGCCAGCGCCGTGACCGTGTGCGCCATGGTGCGCCGGGGCTTGGGCGTGGCCATCGTCAACCCACTCACCGCTGCCGAATTGGCCAGCCCTGAACTGGTGGTGCGCCCGCTGGACGCAGCCATCGCCTTTCGGGTCGGCCTAATGTTGCCGCAGGTGGCTGCGCCCCACCCCCTGCGAGGCGCGCTGGTCACGGCGCTGGAGCAGGCAGCCGGTGATCTTTGCAGCGCATAGCTACTATTGTTTTGATAGCTACTTACGCACGTTTTGCGAGGGCTAGGGGCATAAATCACCAACTAATTCCAGGGGCGTTCAGACCGCTTTTTGTAGCCAAGTAAACGCAGCGCGTTGATCACCACCACCAGCGTCGAGCCTTCATGAAAGACCACCGCCGCGCCCATTTTCAACCCCAACAACGTGGATGGCACGAGCACCGCCACCATGCCTAGGCTGATCCACAGGTTTTGCCGAATGATGCGACTGGCCTGGCGCGACAACCCAACGGCGAAGGGAAGCTGCGCCAGGTCGTCGGCCATCAGGGCGACGTCCGCCGTTTCCAGTGCCACAGCGGAGCCGGCAGCGCCCATGGCAATACCCACGGTCGCGTTGGCCATGGCGGGTGCGTCATTCACCCCATCGCCCACCATTGCGACCTTGCCTTCGCTGGTACGCAGCTTCTGAATGGCATCCACCTTTTGCTCTGGCAGCAAGTCACCTTGGGCTTCGGTCAAGCCCACTTCCTGGGCAACCGCCTCGGCCACGCGCTGGTTGTCGCCAGAAATCATGATGAGGCGCTCAATACCCAGCGCACGCAACTCGGCCATCACCTTGGACGCACCGGCACGCGGGGTGTCCATCAAACCCAGCACACCCAAATCGCGGTCACCGCGCCGCACAACCATAGTGGTGCGGCCAGTCTCGATCAGGCGTTCGTTGGCCGCCATGAGACTCGACAGCGGTAAATGTGATGGTGAAGGCATGCCGATTGCGCCCGCGCGATCGGGCTTGCCAAGGAACACCACTTCATCCCCTATGCGCGCTTTGACGCCGCTGCCCGTAATGCTTTCAATGTCGGTTGCGACCAGCGGCTGGGCCGATGCACCCAGTCGCTCCCGTGCTCCCGTCACCACAGCGCTCGCCAGCGGGTGGTCGCTGAGCTGCTCCACCGCCAGCGCCACGTTGAGCAGTTCCTGCTCGGTAGCGCCCTCTGCCGTCACCACATCGGTCAAGCGGGGCCTGCCTTCGGTGAGGGTGCCAGTCTTGTCAAAGGCAATGGCGCTCAAGGTGCCCAGATTCTCCAGCGCGCCGCCGCCCTTGATAAGCACACCGCCACGGGCTGCGCGCGCAATGCCGCTGAGCACGGCGCTGGGCACCGAGATTGCCAACGCACACGGGCTGGCCGCCACCAGCACCGCCATGGCGCGGTAGAAGCTGGCGGCAAAGGGCTCGTCCACCACCACCCACGCAAACAGCAGCAGGCCCACCAGGGCCAACACTGCGGGTACAAACCAGCGCTCAAAGCGGTCGGTAAAGCGCTGCATGGGCGAGCGCTGGGCCTGCGCTTCGGTGACCATCTTGACCACACGCGCCATGGTCGACTGATTGGCTGGGCGTGCCACCATGACCTCAATCGCGCCTGCCCCGTTGATCGTTCCAGCAAACACCCGAAACTTGGCCTCCATGCGGTCAAACTGTGCGGGGTCGGCGAGGGAGGCCAGTGTGGCCTGTGGTTCATCCACCGCGCATTTGTCCACCGGCACGCTCTCGCCGGTCACGGGTGCCTGGTTCACACTGGTACGGCCCAGCACAACCACCCCATCGGCAGACATGCGTTCATTCGGGCGGACCACCACCACATCGCCCACCACCAGTTCGGCCACGGGCACTTCGGTGGTGCTGCCATTGCGGCGCACCGTCGCCCGCTCGGGCGCAAGTTCGGCCAGTGCTTCGATGGCGTGCCGTGCCCGGCCCATGGCGTAGTGCTCTAGCGCATGCCCGATGCTGAACAGAAATAACAACAACGCACCTTCTGCCCACTGGCCCAGCGCAGCCGCACCGGCGGCCGCCACCAGCATCAGGGTGTCGATTTCAAAACGACGGGCGCGCAGGTTTTCGACGGCCTCGATGAGTACAAAAAAACCGCCAAAGCCATAAGCGCCGATATAGCAAGCCGTAGCGACCCAAGCCGGCACATCCGGCAACCAGGCCGAAGTCCAACCACTGATCAGGAATAGGCCCGACGCCAGCGCGAACGCCAGCTCAGACTTTTCTCCGAAAAATCCCGCATGACCATGACCATGACCATGACTATGACCATGAACATGACTATGTTCGTGTTCGTGATCAGACACGCTCACCCTTTGCATTGACCACGGCCTCACCATCTTCTTTGGTCAAAGCGGCCTTTTGAGACTGCTGCAAGATATCCAAGACATGCTCCGACGGTCGGCACAGGCGGGTACCCATGGGGGTTACCACGATGGGGCGGTTGATCAAAATCGGATGGGCCAGCATGGCATCTACCAGTTGGTCGTCGGTCACGCTGTTTAGACCCAGCTTCAACTCGGTAAACACCGCTTCTTTGCTGCGCACCAAGTCAATCGCCGGTAGGCCGCTGGCCTTGATCAGCGCGCGCAAGGTCTCCCGGTCGGGGGGTGTCTTCAGGTATTCAATAACCGTGGGTTCTGCGCCGCTGTTGCGGATCATGGCCAGGGTATTGCGCGAGGTGCCGCATTGCGGGTTGTGATAAATGGTGATGGAAGTCATGGCGCGCTTTCTTGAAGGCAATACTGCTTATTGTTATTGGGTTCGTTCGTACCAAGATTTACTGTTGTTGACGATGTGGACCACCAGCAGCATCGCCGGAACTTCAATCAAGACACCCACCACGGTGGCCAAGGCGGCACCCGATTGGAAGCCAAACAAACTAATGGCCGCAGCGACTGCCAACTCAAAGAAGTTGGACGCGCCAATCAAGGCCGAAGGGCACGCGATGTTGTGTTTCTCTCCAACGGCACGATTGAGCCAGTAAGCCAGCGCGGAATTGAAGAAAACCTGAATCAGAATAGGCACGGCCAACAAGCCGATCACCATGGGTTGCTTCAAAATCGCCTCCCCCTGAAAAGCAAACAGCAACACCAGCGTGACCAGCAAGGCCGTAATCGACCAGGGGCCCATCTTGCCCATCGCCGTATCGAAAGCGGCAGCGCCCTTGGCCAGCAAGGCTTTGCGAAGCCATTGCGCCAAGACGACAGGGATCACGATGTACAGCACCACCGATGTCAGCAGGGTGTCCCACGGCACCGTGATAGCCGACAGCCCCAATAGAAAAGCCACTAGCGGCGCAAACGCGACCACCATGATGCTGTCATTCACAGCCACTTGCGAAAGCGTAAACAGCGGGTCACCACCAGTGAGACGGCTCCACACAAACACCATGGCGGTGCACGGTGCAGCCGCCAGCAAGATGAGTCCGGCGATATAACTGTCCAGTTGGTCCGGTGGCAGCAAGGGGGCAAACCAGTGGCGAATAAACAGCCAGCCCAGAAATGCCATCGAAAACGGCTTAACTAGCCAGTTCACAAACAGGGTCACGCCAATGCCTTTGGCATGCTTGCGTACTTCGCCCAGGGCAGCAAAATCCACCTTCACCAACATGGGAATAATCATGACCCAAATCAGCAGACCCACCGGCAGGTTGACGTGGGCAATTTCCATCTGGCCCACTGCCTGAAATACACCGGGGGCCATCTGCCCCAGTGCAATGCCGACCACGATGCACAAAAACACCCACACGGTGAGGTAACGCTCGAAAATATTCATGGTTCTTCGCTTTAGCAATCGCAAGTGGTAGCCGCATCGGTCAGGCAGGGCTCGCCCTGGCAGCAGTTTTGGGTAAGGTAGCCAATGACAGCATTCATTTGGTCAAAGCGGGCCCGGTAAATCAGGTTGCGGCCATTGCGCTCCTGGCTAACAAGGTCCGCGTGTACCAACTCTTTCAGGTGAAAGGAAAGTGTGTTGGGTGCCACCTGCAGCGCCTGGGACAAAGCACCCGGCGTGAGCCCCGTCTCACCCGCGACCACAAGGGCGCGAAAAGCCTCCAGACGGGATAGTTGAGCAAGGGCCGCAAGGGCTTTGACGACAGATTTTGACTCCATATTTCGATAATACTCGAAATATGGAACAACCAACTCCGATTGAGTCGACTATCGCCCCGTCGATACCCAAGGCCAGCCCCACAAAACCCTGCGCTCAATGTCCGTGTGCGAGGCCGCTGAGCACGGCCACCAGCCCCATACCCGCCGCCAGCCACGCAATTTGGGCCACCGTTTCGCGCAGGCTCAGGCGCTTTTGCAATTGGGGAATCAGGTCGGCCAAGGCCACATAGACAA
The DNA here is from genome assembly GCA_038230175.1 of Burkholderiales bacterium. GTDB lineage: Bacteria > Pseudomonadota > Gammaproteobacteria > Burkholderiales > Burkholderiaceae_C > Allorhodoferax. The sequence goes on along the minus strand of JBBRNS010000018.1, from coordinate 17,821 downwards.
AGCTGCTAGAGGCCACGACCAAGAAATACGGCAGGTAGTCATGCAAAAAATCTACCAGCCAGTAGCCCGCCAAACCGCCAATTGCGGTCACCGCACCGGCCAACGACACCTTGACCAGCGCCATGCGCTTGTTATTGGCACCCGAGCGCAGCACCATCAAATCACCCATGTGGTGCGGCACCTCGTGCGCCAACACCGCCAGCGACGCAATAAACCCGAGCCGCATATCCGCCATAAAAGCCGACGCAATCAGGATGCCATCGCCAAAACAATGCACGCTGTCCCCAGTGACGATGGCCCAGCTGCCGGGCTGGGGTACGTGGCTGTGGCCATGGTCGTGTGCATGGTCATGCCCGTGGTGGTCATGGGGCTCTTTGTGGTGGTGCTCATGCCCGTGGTGCCAGAGTTCCGCCTTGTCCAACAAGAAGAAAAACACCAGCCCCAGCAGCAAAGTGAGGAACAAATCATGGGCACCGATTTGGCTCTCAAAGGCCTCCGGCAAGAGATGCATAAACGCCGTCGCCATCAGCGCGCCAGCGGCCAGACTCAGCATGTGCTGGGTGTAGCGGGCCAAGGCACCAAAGCTCAATGCCGCGGCCACCCACACCGAACCGATGCCCGCTACCAGGGTTCCAATCAGAATTGCTACCAAAATCATAGCTTTTTGCGCCTGTTATACGAGGGCTCTAGCCCTATTTGACCAATAAAAAACACCGCTCGGCGGTCCCGCCCGCCGACGATTCGGTGGCAGGGCATTGGTATCTTAGCAAGCGTGTCAAGGGCCTGCGCCCCAGGGCGGATAGCGCAGGGCAGCGAAATTCAGTGCAGCGCAGTGGAAAATTGCCCGCAAAGGCTCTGCCGGGCCCGGTACAGACGCTGAAACAGGTTGTTTTCAGAGATGGACAGCGCGGCGCAAACCTCGGCCGCCGATTGGTCTTGCAAGATGCGCAGCTGCACCACCTCACGCAAGGTGTCCGGCAATTCAGCAATACCCTGCAAGACTTGGCGCACCGTCTGGCGCTGCGCGGCCCATTCGTCCGGCTGGGGCTGTGGGCACTGCAGGGCACTGCCCGGTGCATCGAAGTCATCGCCCTGTGCACCCTCGAGGCTGTCGGTGCCCACACGCTGGCGAACCAGGTCCACGATCTTGTGTTTTAGCACGGCGGTGAGCCATGTCCGCAGTGCGCAGCGCCCTGCAAAGACCGCACGCCCGGTAACCACGGCTTCAAATACATCGTGCACGAGGTCTTCGGCCAATGCCCCGTCTTGCAGCTTGCGCTGGGCAAAACGCACCAGGTAGTCGCGGTGGGGCAAGAGGTCGTCCCACTGTACGGCGAGCGGCATGGACGCCAGGGTCGGGTTCGACGGATGGCGCGTGGTGTTGGGGGTGGCGGTGGGTGTCATGGTGTGTGTCCAGTGCAGTGCGGGGTTGATGGTTGCAAGTGTGGACACCCCACCTCGCACAGACCTCACCAAAGATCACATTTGCATAACATCGCATAATTTTTTGCACCGGTACCCGACAATGGCGCATGGCCTACCACCTACTCGTTGCCGAAGACCAAGCCGATATCCGCGACCTGATTGCGCTCAACCTGCGCAACGCGGGCTACCAAGTCACGGCCGTGGCCGACGGACTGGCGGCGCTGGCCAGCCAGGACGAAACCGCCTTTGATGTGCTGGTGCTGGACCTGATGATGCCCGGCATGGACGGGCTAGAGGTGTGCAAGGCACTGCGCGCCCGGGGCCGCAACACCCCCATCTTGATGCTCACTGCCAAATCGACTGAGCTGGACCGAGTGCTGGGCCTGGAGCTAGGCGCCGACGACTACCTGACCAAGCCCTTCTCCATGGCCGAATTGCTGGCCCGGGTCAAAGCCCTGCTGCGCCGGGCTGAATTGTTGTTGGCCGCACAGGCCACTGCCCAAGGGCAGACCACCGCGCTGCGCAACGGCGCGCTAGAGATTTGGCCCACCAAACGCGAGGTGCGCCTTGGGGGCGCACTGCTGGAGTTCACTGCCTTGGAATTTGACCTGCTGCTGCACTTCGCACAGCACCCGGGCCAGGTATTCTCACGCGGGCAACTGCTCAGCGCTGTCTGGGGCTACAGCCACGATGGCTACGAACATACCGTCACCACCCACATCAACCGCCTGCGCGCCAAGCTGGAGCAAGACCCGATGCGGCCCCAAATGGTGCTGACGGTGCGCGGCGCGGGCTACAAAATGCGCGAAGCCCCCCGGTGATGGCGACCAACCCGGTACCGCCATGACGGTTCGCCTCAAGATTGCAATCACGATTTTTGTCATCGGCCTGCTTACCATGGCCGGTGTGATTGCCACCGTAGCACTGGCCTTTGACCGCCTAGAGCGCGAAACCACTTTCGCACGGGCCAATGTATTTTTAGGCCGTGTGGTGGCAAACTACGACAACCTGCTGGACCTGCACGACCGCTACCCCGACGAGCTCAACGCGGTGCTGCGCAACCTGCTGTTGTTCGAGGCCGACTCGCAGCTCTACCTGCTGGATGCCAGTGGCGTGGTGTTGTCGAGTACGGGTGACGCCAAGTTGCCCCCGGGCTTCAGGGTGGCTATGGCGCCTGTTATGGAGGCAGCGCAGGGCAGCCAACCGGGACACGCCATGCCCTACGTGCTGGGCGACGACCCTGAGCGCATGGATGCGAGCGCCGTGGTGGCCGCACGTGCACTGCGCCGCGCCGTGATTCGCCCCACCGTCACCTCAGCAGGCTACCTGTACCTGGTGGTCCACCAAGAGACAGCGCCCCAAGGCCGCCTGGCGGTGTTTCGCTCAGCATTTGGCGGGCCTGCTTTGGCTGCGGTGGCCACCGTGCTGGCGCTGGCGACCGTGCTGGCGGCCTGGATCATTGGCGTGGTGATTCGCCCGCTGCGCAGCATCAGCGACGAGGTAGCGCGGGCCGCGCAAGAGGGCCTGGGCACACTTGAGACTGCGCTGCCCACACCGGCTTTTACCGCGCCCAAACCCAGCCCTGGGCACAAGCCGGACGAATTTGACCAATTGCGCACGGGCTTTCGCACGATGATGGCCACCCTGCGCCAACAGTGGCAAACCCTGCGCGAGCTGGACCACTTTCGCCGCGAAGGGGTCAGCAACCTGTCCCACGACCTGCGATCGCCCCTGACTGCAACCGTAGCGTGCCTAGAGACGCTAGACCAACGCTGGGCCAGCCACCCCGCTTCGCCCGCGCTGGATGAAGACCGCCGCTTGGTTGCCATGGCACTGCGCAACACCCACAACGCGGCGCAACTGGTGCGCTCGCTGGGCGACTTGGCACAGTTGGACGAACCCGAATACACGGTGCACCCCCAACTAATGGACCTGGGCGAGATGGTCGACGACATTGCTCTGCGGTTTGCCCAACGGGCCGCGCAGCACGGTGTTGCATTGCGCTGCCAACATGACGAACAAGCCCAAGCGCCGTATGCGCATGTCGATGTAGAGCTGCTGGAGCGCGCCCTGGCCAACGTGGTTGACAACGCGCTCAAATTCACCCCGACCGGCGGGCATATCACCCTGACAGCGCGCCGCATGCAACCGGGCCTAGACCAAAAGCCCGTCATCGAAATCAGTGTGGCCGACAGTGGTACCGGTATTGCCGCCAAAGACATTGCCCATTTGTTTGACCGCTTCTACCAGGCCCGCGACAGCGTGGCCCCTGCGGGTGGCGAAGGCGGCAAAGGCTTGGGCCTGGCGATTGTCAAACGGATTGCAGAGCTGCACCACGGCAGCGTGGTAGTGCACAGCGCGTTGGGCAGTGGAACGCGGGTGGTGCTCACCGTGCCTGCACATTGACGCCAGCGCAACGGCCATGACCCAGCCCCAGCGATACGCAGCCGTCGCCCCAACCCAACGGCCCATTTGCGACCAATGCCTACGCCCACAGACAGCCTGCATCTGCCAATGGGTCAGAGCCACCATGCACCGGGTCGAGGTGGTGGTGTTGCAGCACCCGCTGGAGGTGCACCAGGCCAAGGGAACTGGCCGCCTGTTGCACCTAAGCTTGCGGCATAGCGCACTGGTTGTGGGCGAAACATTTGATGAAGCGACCCTTCACGCGTGTATCAACGGCCCCCTGAACAAGTTGTCACACGAGGCTTCAGCAGATTTGGCGCCGCTACACACATTCTTGCTGTATCCCCAATTGGAGTCTGGGCCACCAAGTCCCTGTGCGGACGTTATTCAGCACACTGACCCCAGCCGCGTGCGCCTAATCGTGCTGGACGCAACATGGCGCAAGAGCCGCAAAATGTTGCACTGCAATCCCCTGCTGCAAGCCCTGCCCCGCTTGGCACTGCAGGGCTTGCCGCCATCGCAGTACCGCATCCGCAAAGCACACCAAGCCGACCAGCGCTCGACGCTGGAAGCGACCTGCGCAGCGCTGGCCCAGCTTGAAGGCAGTCCACAGGCTTATGCGCCCCTTTTGCAGGCCTTTGAAGGTTTTGTGGCGCAGCAGGCGGGCTTTAGCGCAAACCGTGGGTTTTGAACCAGGCCAACATTTGCTTCCATCCGTCTTGCGCCGCCTCTTTGCGGTAGCTTGGACGGTAGTCGGCATGGAAGGCATGGGAAGCGTCCGGGTAGACGATGAACTGCGACGCCTTGGCGGCGCCGTTGCCATTGGCCCCGGCAGCCGCCAAAGCGTCTTTCATCTCGTTCACTGTGGTCAACGCAATGCCGCTGTCTTGCCCACCGTACAGCCCTAAAACGGGCGCGTGCAACGAGGCTGCCAAGTCCAGCGGATGGTGCGGAGTAAGTGGCGATGGTGTACCCACCAAGCGGCCGTACCAAGCGACCCCGGCTTTTAGGTTTTTTCGCTGCTCGGCATACAACCAAGTAATACGCCCACCCCAGCAAAATCCAGTGATGCCGACCTTGGCGGCATTGCCACCATGGGCACCGGCCCAAGCCACCGCAGCGTCCAGGTCTTTGAGTACCTGCGCATCCGAAACTTTGGACACTACCTCGGCCAGCAACTTACCAATGTCGGTGTACTGGCTGGCGTCGCCTTGACGGGCATACAAATCGGGAGCGATGGCCAAGTAACCGGCTTGTGCCAAGCGGCGGCAAATATCAGCGATGTACGCGTGTACGCCAAATATTTCCTGCACCACCAATATGACGGGCAGGTTTTTCTTGCCAGCGGGGGCCGCGTAATAAAACGGGACCGAGAATCCGTCTACCTCCATACGCTGGGTGCCACCCACCAAACCTTCCGAGGACGTTGTCACAGCCGTTTGAGCCGCAATAGGCATGGAAGAGGCTGCATACCCCACGCCCAAAGCCACTTTCAACGCAGTTCGGCGATCGGCACCCTGCACCGTGCTTTTGCCGGGCAAAAGAGAATTAAAGGCATCCATCAAGTCGTCGCGCATGCAGGTCTCCTTCGTGTTTTAGAGCGAAACAGTCTACGGGCCTGGCAATGCCACCGTCAAGGCTGAGGACAATCGGCGTCCCGCTGAACCCCGACCGTGCACCAATGCACCAATGCACTAGTGCGCCTTATCCCAATTGGGCCCCACACCAACCTCAGCCAACAGCGGCACCTGCAATGCCGCTACGCCCGCCATCAGCCGTGGTATCTCGACGGTGAGCCATTCCACCTCATTCTCAGGAACCTCAAACACCAACTCGTCGTGCACCTGCATGATCATCTTGGTGCCGCGTTGCTCGGCATCGAGCACTTGCTGAACCTTGACCATGCTGAGCTTGATCAGGTCTGCCGCGGTGCCTTGCATGGGCGCGTTGATGGCGGCGCGCTCCAGCCCCGCCAATTGGGCACCTTTGGCGGTTTGGATGCCGCCGAGCTGCAGGCGACGGCCAAAAACGGTTTCCACATAGCCCTGTTTTCTGGCCGTTGCACGGGTAGCTTCCATATAGTCCTTAACGCCGGGGTAACGCTCAAAGTAACGCTGTATGTAGTTTTTGGCCGCCGTGTTGTCGATGCCCAGGTTACGCGCCAGACCATAGGCGCTCATGCCGTAAATCAGCCCAAAGTTGATCATCTTGGCATAGCGCCGCTGCTCACTGCTGACCTGATCCACCGGCACACCGAACACCTCGGCCGCAGTGGCGCGGTGCACATCCAGCCCGTCGTGAAACGCCTTGAGCAAGGCCGCATCGCCGCTGATGTGGGCCATGATGCGCAGCTCAATTTGCGAGTAGTCCGCACTGGCAATGACACTTCCCGCAGGTGCAATAAAGGCTTCACGCACGCGGCGGCCCTCTGCCGTGCGGATGGGAATGTTCTGCAGATTGGGGTCGTTGCTGGACAGGCGCCCGGTCACCGCTACCGCTTGGGCGTAATGGGTGTGCACCCTGCCCGTTCGGGGTAAGGCCAATTGGGCTAACTTGTCGGTGTAGGTACCTTTGAGTTTGGCCAGGCTGCGGTGCTCTAGCAGCTTGGCGGGCAGCGGGTAATCCTCCGCCAGTTTTTCTAGCACCTCTTCGTCGGTACTGCGGGCGCCGGTTGCCGTTTTTTTGACCACGGGCATACCCAGCTTGTCGAAAAAAATCTCGCCCAGTTGTTTGGGGCTAGACAGGTTAAACGGCTGGCCGGCAATCTCGTAGGCCTCGGTCTCTAGCTGCAAGATGCGCTGGCCTAGCTCATGGCTTTGTTTGGCCAGGGTCGGTGCGTCAATCAGCACACCGTTGCGCTCAATGCGAAACAAGGCCTCGCTGCTGGCGATTTCCAGTTCATAAATAAAGCGCAGCTTGTCGTCCCCGGCAATGCGCGGCCACAGCAGCTGGTGAACGTCCAGCGTCTGCTCGGCGTCTTCACAGGCATAGGCGGCGGCCTTGTCGACTTCCACCTGGTCAAAACAAATCTGGTTCACCCCTTTGCCACACAGGTCTTCAAAGCTGGTGCCGCTGCGCCCTAGGTGGCGCAATGCCAAGCTGGCTAGCCCATGGGGCATATGGGCTTCGAGCACGTAGCTCTGCAGCATGGTGTCGTGGGTGTAGCCTTTGACATCAATGCCGTGGTTGGCAAACACATGGCGGTCGTATTTGATGTGCTGGCCCAGCTTGGCAGCCTGTGGGTTTTCAAGCCAGGGCTTGAGTTTGGCCAACACTGCCTCGCGCGGGAGTTGCTCGGGAGCGTCAGGGTAGCGGTGGGCCAGCGGAATGTAGGCCGCCTCGCCCGGCTTGATACTCACCGAGATGCCCACGATTTCGGCCACCATCTCGTCCAGCGAGGTGGTTTCGGTGTCCAGCGCCACGAGCTCGGCGCCTTGCAGGGTTGCCAGCAATGCCTCCAGCGCGTCCCAGCTCAAAATGGTTTGGCACGCCAGATCGCGGGGCTCTGGCGCGGGGGCCATTTCCGTGGGTGCATCAAACAATCCGGGAACGGACGCCATCGCTGGCTTGGTTAGCACGCTGGCGGCAGTGGCGTCAGCCGCCCCGCCCAGCGACTTGGCCAAGCCCTTGAAGCCAAATTTCTCACAAAATTCGCGTATAGCCCCCGTATTGATTGGGCTAGTAGCTATTGAATCCATAGCAGGCAGGCCATCGACCCAGCCTGTCAGGTCGCAATCGGTCTTGAGGGTCAAAATGCTGCGACCCGTGGGCAGCCAGTCCAGCGCCTGGCGCAGGTTTTCGCCCACCACGCCTTTAATATCGGCCGCGTTGTCGATCACGCCCTGCAGCGAGCCGTACTCTTGAAGCCACTTCACCGCAGTCTTCGGGCCGACCTTGGACACACCAGGCACGTTGTCCACCGTGTCGCCCACCAAGGTTTGGTAATCGAGCATCAGCCGCGCAGGCACGCCAAACTCGGCCTCTACACCGGCCAGGTCGCGGCGCTTTCCGTTCATGGTGTCAATGATGGTGACGTGTTCATTGACCAGTTGCGCCAAGTCTTTGTCGCCGCTACTAACGATGACTTCAATACCCTGTGCCGCCGCTGTGGCCGCTAGGGTGCCGATAACGTCATCGGCCTCCACACCCGGCACATCAAGCACCGGCCAGCCCAAATAGCGCACCACCTCATGGATGGGGGATATCTGGCTGCGCAAATCGTCGGGCATGGGGTCGCGGTGGGCTTTGTACTGGGGGTAAATAGCGTCACGAAAGGTAGGGCCTTTGGCATCAAACACGCAGGCTACATAGTCAGCGGGGTAGTCTTTGCGCAAAGACTGCAACATATTGATGATGATGCGGATGGCACCGGTTTTTTGCACCCTGCCATCGGTCAGGGTGACTGACATATCACCGCCGCCGGCGAAAAAAGCGCGGTACAAATAACTGGAACCGTCGACGAGTAAAAGGGTTTTTTTAGGAGTGGATGTGTGCATCCGGACATTTTGCCCTTTTGCGCATTCGCAACGGTCTGGCTTTGTTACGAGTACTTACAAATAGAAACGACTGCGGCTGAAAATAATCAAGCAACACTCATTTTGCAGCCCGAGGTGGGTGCACAAGGAGTAGAAAAATGAGAATCAGCCGTCGCGTTGTGTCAGTTGCCCTGTCTTTGGTATTTGCATCGTGGTCTTCAGCCGCGATTTCTGGGATGCTTGAGGCAAACGCCGCGCTGGAAAAGAGCGATTTCGCCACCGCCTACAGCGAATTTAACCGTTTGGCAGTCAATGGCAACACCGAAGCCCAGTACAGCATGGGCCAGATGTACATCAACGGTTGGGGCCGCGCAAAAGACTTCACCGAAGCACAGCACTGGTACCGCTTGGCCGCCGAGCATGGCCACGCGAATGCCCAATTTGTGATGGGCGTGTTGTACGGCACCGGCAGCGGTGTCGAACAGAGCGCCAAGATGGCCGAAAAATGGTACCGCCTCGCAGCCGCACAAGGGCACGTTAAGGCACAGCACGGCTTGGGTCTGATGTATGACAACGGTCAAGGCGCGCCCATGGACTACGCAGAGGCGGTTAAATGGTATCGCTTGGCTGCCGCCCAAGGTTACGCCAAAGCCCAGTACAACCTGGGCCTGAAATACAGCACCGGTCAAGGTGTTGCTCAAGACTATAAGGAAGCCGCTCGCTGGTTCCGTCTGGCGGCCGACCAAGGCCACACCAAAGCCCTTTTTAGCCTGGGTGTGCAGTACGACAGTGGCCAAGGCGTGGCGCAGAATTATGAAGAAGCTGTCAAACTGTTTCGCGTGGCATCCAACCTCGGTTTGGCCCAAGCACAGGTCTACCTGGGCGTGAAATACGACAACGGCGAAGGCGTCGCACAAGACTACAAGGAGGCCATCAAGTGGTACCGCTTGGCAGCTGAACAAGGCAATGCCACAGCGCAGTACAACTTGGGTTTGATGTACGACAAAGGCAAGGGCGTGCTGTATGACTACCGTGTTGCGGCCAAGTTCTTGCGCATGGCCGCCGACCAAGGCAACCTGGACGCACAGGTTTACCTGGGCGTGAAATACAACCACGGCGTACGCGGCGAAGCCGTCAAAGAAGACGAAGAAAACTACGGTTCTCTGGCCTAACACGACCAGAACCATTAGGGTCTGCCGCGCCACCACAATGCGCGGCGATAAACCCTACCGCCCCCTCGCCTGTAACCCGGCGCCCCGAGACCGGTGCCAGGGTGGCGGCCCTACAATCCAGAGATCTACTTTTGATTTTCGGGCTGTTTGATTCATGGCGGTTTACACAGAGGTCTCCTCCGACGAGGCCAACCTTTTCTTGCAAAGCCTCAATCTGGGCGTGCTTCAAAGCATGGCGCCTTGCTCTGGCGGCATTGAAAACACCAATTATTTCGTCACGACGGACCAAGCGCCCTACGTTCTGACCCTTTTTGAGCGCCTCACTGCTGCACAACTGCCGTTTTACCTGCGCTTGATGAAACACTTGGCGCACCACGGTATCCCCGTGCCAGACCCGGCTGCCAATCGAGACGGCGACGTATTGCACAGCCTCAATGGCAAACCCGCTGCAGTCGTCAACCGCCTGCGGGGTAAAAGCGAGATGGCTCCCAATACCGCGCACTGCGCACTGGTGGGCGACATGCTGGCGCGTATGCACCTAGCCGGGCGCGACTTTGCGATGCACCAGCCCAACCTGCGGGGCTTGGACTGGTGGAATGAAACCGCACCCACCGTGTTGCCCTTTCTCACGCCGAACCAAACGGCCCTCTTGCAGAGCGAGCTTGCCTACCAAAACCACATCACCACACAAGCGGCCTACGGCGCCCTGCCCCGTGGCCCCATTCACGCCGACCTGTTTCGCGACAACGTGATGTTTGAAACCCCTGCCGATGCGATGGGCACCCCGGCACTAACGGGTTTTTTCGATTTTTACTTTGCTGGCGTCGACACCTGGCTGTTTGACTTAGCGGTGTGCCTGAACGACTGGTGTGTGGACCTGCAAAGCGGCGCGCACGATGTGGCGCGCACCGCAGCACTCATGGCCGCCTACGAACAAGTGCGCCCCCTGACCGCGCAAGAACGGACGCTGATGCCTGCATTGGTGCGGGCCGGAGCGCTGCGGTTTTGGATTTCACGATTGTGGGACCTGCACCACCCGCGCGAAGCAGCCGTGTTGCAAGCCCACGACCCCGAGCATTTCGAACGCGTGTTGCGCCAGCGTGTCCTTCACCCCTTAATGGCCAACCCAGTCGCCACCACAGTCGCATGAAACTCCATCTCGTACCCGCGCGCCAAGGTACCCAATGGGTCAAGCTGGGCATTCAGACTTTTTTCAGGCAACCCTTGGCGCTGGCAGGTTTGTTTTTCATGTTTTTGGCGGTCGTTTCCCTGGTAAATATGGTGCCGCTAATTGGCAATATCGTGGCCATGACGCTGCTTCCAGGCGCGACACTGGGCCTGATGGCAGCGAGCCGCGAGGCCGGAGACGGAAAATTCCCCATGCCCACCATGCTGCTCAGCGGCTTTCGCGCCGGGCGCAAAGAGTTAAACGCCATGCTGACCTTGGGTGGCTTGTACACCCTGAGCCTGATGCTGGTTCTCGGGCTGTCGGCCCTGATTGACGGGGGAAAATTTGCCAAGCTGTATTTGGGTGGTGCCAGCATGACGGCCGATATTCTGCAAGAGTCTGATTTTCAATGGGCCGTGCTGGTGTCTACCGCGCTGTACATCCCGGTCTCGCTCTTGTTTTGGCATGCGCCAGCGCTGGTGCATTGGCATGGCGCGTCGCCCATCAAAAGCCTGTTTTTCAGTTTTGTGGCATGTGTGCGCAACATTGGTGCGTTCACTGTATACAGCCTAACCTGGTTGGGCGTTTTTATGCTGGTCAGCATCGTTGTCTCGATCATTGCAGCCCTGACAGGGAGCGTCGAACTCGTCGCCACTCTGATGTACCCAGCCGCCATCATTTTGGCGGCCATGTTCTTCACGTCGATCTACTTCACATTTCGAGACAACTTCGAACCCGACCTAGGAGACGCACCATGACCCAGCACACCCTCAGTGGCCGATCCGAGCACGAATTGCTGTGGTTTCAGCGTCGCGGCTTTCTGCAGGCCGCTGCAGCGTGGACAGCCTTGGGTGGTGCGGACATGGCCTTGGCGCAGACACGCAGCAACATCGTTGAACTCATGGGTGACGCCACCATCAATGGCATCCGACTTCGTCCGGAACAAGCCATTCAAACCGGCGATCAGATTGCCACCGGGCCAGATTCAACCGTTGTCTTTGTCATTGGCAATTCCGCCTTCCATGTGCGGCAAAACTCCCGCATGACCGTGGAGCGTGGGCCACTGCTCAGTGTCGTCAGTGCGCTACGGCTGTTCACTGGTGGGGTCATCAGCGTCTGGGGGCGTGGCAGCCGCCGCCAGATCATCACCCCGACCTTGACAGCCGGAATTCGTGGCACAGGCGTCTACACCGAGCTTCCCGAAGCGCAAGACGGACGCAGTTACTTTTGCAACTGCTATGGCACGGTTGAAGTCGCCGCAGGCAACGACCAAACCCTGAGCCAGTCCACCTACCACCAGGCGTTCTGGGGTGAAGTGACGCAAAAAAAAGGCGCCTGGTTGACGCCCGCACCGGCGATCAACCACAGTGACGACGAATTGGAATTTTTGGCCCGCCTGGTAGACCAACGTACTGCTTGGCAAATCAGCGGCAAAAAAGGTAAGAAGGTTGGCGGTACCTACTAATTCTTCTTGGCGGGAGTCAGCATCACGAGCTGGGAAGACTACGCGCCTTTAAACCGACCATCCATTGGGCCATTTAACCCCGACGCGCGTAGACCAATGTGTCGTGGATGCACAATATAAAAGACCGTAAATTGATAGTAGGAGCCCTTGATGAACAATACCCACTTCCGTCGCGCTTGTGCGTCCATGATCGCAGCATTCGCCCTGAGCCTGGTGGCCTGCTCTAAGCCCGATACCCCTGCAGCATCTGTATCTGCGAGCGCGGTTGCGGCACCATCCCTGAGTTATGACAAAGTGGCCGCTGAGGGCAAAGGCTTCACTGCAGGCGCATTGATGAGCGCCAACACGGTGTACGTCTTGTTCGACCCCCAATGCCCGCACTGTGGGCACTTGTGGCAAGCATCACAACCCTTGCTGAACAAAGCCAAATTTGTATGGATTCCTGTGTCCATCATTAATGCCAAGAGCGCGTTACAAGGCGCAGCATTGCTCAGTGCGGCCAACCCAACTGAACTAATGGCTGCCCACGAGGCATCCCTTCTAGCAGGTACCGGGGGCTTGCCGGGCAACGACACGCCATCGCCTGCGGTGCAAGCCACTATCAAAAGCAACACCCAATTGTTCAATGACCTCGCGTTGGAGTCGGTACCGTTCGCCGTGGCCAAAAACGTCCGTACCGGTCAGGTCGTCACCCACAGCGGTGCAATGGACGCTGCCGCCCTCGCGCAGTGGCTGGGCGTCGATGGCCTATAAAGTGCGACGCTACCAGCGCGCTGGGTCGACCTTGTAATAGCCGCGCAGTTCTTGGTAGAGCGCTGGATAGGCATGTTCAAGCGCCTGTGCCTGCTCATAAAACGCCTCTGAAACAACTGCAAAAAACTCTGCCGGGTCTTGTGCCCCATAGTGGTTTAGAAGGCCCTTGTGTCCGCATGCAGCCTCGGCTTGCAGCTGGGCAAATGCGGTATGGAACACCTCTGACCAGCGGCGTGCACTGTGCTGCCCATCACCGGGTGACGGCGGCGGTGCACCGTGCGCCGCGCCGTTTTCTTGGTCGAGCTGGTGGGCAAATTCGTGGATCACCACGTTGCGTCCATCGTCGGCCACAGCGGAGCCTTCCAACGTGTCTTGCCACGACAATATGACCTGCCCCTGTGACCAGGACTCGCCAGCCAACGCATGGCTGCGTTCCTGCTGCACGCCTCCACTGTCGACCGAGGTACGCCGTACGACAAATGCCGCTGGGTACATCAAAATTTGCCGAACGTTGCCAAAATAGTCTGTTTTGCGGTTGAGTAGCAGCATGCAAGCTTGGGCGGCAATCACCACCCGCATTTCGTCTGTAATAGCCAGCCCCGCGCAGCCAATAAAATTTTTCTCGGCAATAAACACCTGCATGTGTTTTTTCAGCTGCAATTGCAGATCTACCGGAAGGCGGTGCACCAAGGGTACACGGTGGCGTAAAACTTTGCGCCAGGCCGCGGGAAATGCGCGCTCTGCGATGCGCCTACGTTGGTGCGTGCGCCAATACGGCTGCCCCAACAAGGCAAGAACCAGCATCAGGGCCAAACCGCAAAATATGACAAAGGCCACAACAAGTTCCAATCGCAACGCGATGTAAATAGACTCTGTAGCTGGGCGCGCCGGGCCGTTTTTCAAGTCAGCTAAGGCATTCATTGCTGCCCACACCCACGGCCCGACCGCGCGGGTGATTAAAATTCAAACCCCATGCCCTCGATCGCCCTGATACCGCTTGCTGACCTCTGCAGTGCACAAACCGTTTTTGCAGCCCTGCAGCGCCAAGCCGATTTGTTGAACCTCGCCCTTCGCCCATCACCACCCGAACCCACCAGCTGCTGCGGACGGGGTTGTAATGGCTGCGTGTGGGAGGGTTTTTACACAGCAGCCATGTATTGGCAAGAAGACGCACTTATGGCTATTGCCGCCGCGGGTAATCGATCATGAATGACTCCTTCCCCTTCTCAGATCGATCAGAACAACGCTATTCGACCGCCTTGGGATCGAGCAAACTGCGCTTCGAGTTCACCGGTACTGGGCCTGAATATTTCAAAACCTGGATAGTTAGCCTGCTACTCACGCTGGCAACACTGGGCCTGTACTACCCATGGGCAAAGGTACGGCGCCTGCAGTACTTCTATGCAAATACTTTACTCGACGGAGATTCGCTGGAATACGATGGCTCCGCGAAGGCGCTTGCCAAGGGCCATGCCCTGCTGGCGATCCTGGCAGGACTAAGCTGTGCGGCTGGCATCTACTCCAAGGGCTTGGCAGTTGTTTTTTTGATGGTCTGGGCCACACTGTTGCCTGCGCTGCTGCACACGTCTCGGCACTACCACCTGCGCCATACGATTTGGCGCGGGCTGCGCTTTGGCTTTCAAGGAACACAGAAACAGGCTTATGGGGCAATATTGCCACCATTGGGGGCGGTCGGTGGGGTGCTAGCCTTGGCCCTGTTCATCCCCCCGGGTAAAGCGCCTCCCGCGTGGTTTGTCTACTGCATTGTGGCCGTGGGTATGGCTTTCCTGGGCATCGCACCGTGGCTTGCCTGGAATTTCAAGCAATACCAGAACAAGCACTTCACACTGGGAACCCTCAAATCGCGTTTCAAAGCCACCCCACAAGACTACTATCGGCTGTTTCTCCAAATTTACCTGTTTGCGGTGATTTTCATCAGCATTGCCGCGTCCGTTGCCGTAGATTGGCTTCGTACAACGGCACCCGCAGTAGGCGACCGACCCATCGCAAACCCAACCACCTTTGGCAGCCCAGCGTTGCTCTACTTCGCGGTTGTCGCACTCATTCTGTGGATGGTTATCCAGCCCTTTGCAACGTCCCGCCTGCAAAACATGGTCTGGACCCAAACCGGCAATTCTTCCTTACGCTTTGTGAGCCTGCTGCGGTACCGCTCACTGGCGTGGCTGCGTCTCCAAAACAACCTTTTGATTATGGTGACTTTAGGGCTGTACTGGCCTTTTGCTGCCGTAGCCATGGCGCGGCTGCGCATAGAGTCCGTGCAAGTCAAAACCCGGGTCGATCCAAACGTGTTGACCAGCACTGCCCGTCCAATGAACGGCCACGCCGCCATCGCGCGGCGCAACACCCTGTCGGGCTTAGAAATCGGACTGTAAGGCAGGCGACAGCGTTTACCAAAAGCGACGCATAAACTGGGCTAACTTTATCCAACAGGACCATTGCCAATGATCACCCTCTGTGGTTTTGCTATCTCCAACTACTACAACGTCGTCAAAATGGCTTTGCTTGAAAAAGACATTCCATTTGCAGAAGAATTGGTTCCAACCAAGAGCCAAGACGAGGCCGTGCTGAGTTGTTCGCCCCTGGGGAAGATACCGTTCATCCGCACCCAGCAAGGTTCCCTGTGCGAAAGCCATGCCATTTTGGAATACCTTGAAGCGGCCTACCCGCAATCACCCTTGCTGCCATCTGACCCGTTTTTAGCGGCGAAAGCCCGTGAGCTGATCGTGTTTATCGACCTGCACCTTGAGTTGGTCGCCCGCGAGCTGTATGCGCAGGCTTTTTTCGGCGGAACCGTCAGCGATTCAACCCAAGCCCGGGTGCGCAAACAACTAGACAAAAACATCGCCGGTTTTCAGCGCTTGGTCAAGTTTGCGCCCTACGTGGCAGGCGACGGATTTACCATGGCTGACTGCGTGGCATTCAACAACCTGCCGCTGGTCGGCATGGCAACACGCGCGGTCTATGGTGAAGACTTGCTCACAAGCGCCGGCGTGGACTACAAACCCTATCTCAAGCACATCGGTGAGCGTGCCAGTGCGCAAAAAGTGGCGGCCGACCGCAAGGCCGCCACCACAAAAGCCCAAGCTTGAATCCCTGGCCCTTATGGCGCTATGGTCAGCGTGTGACCAAGACCGGAATCAGCGACTCTGCCACGACTTTGCTCGCCACACTGCCCAGCAGCAGGCGCGCTAGCCCTGTGCGACCGTGAGAGCCGATAACCAACAGATCAGCCCCTTCGGTTTTGGCCGTTTCGACAATGCCAGCGGCTGCGCCGACGTTTTCAACCAGTCGCGCCTGCAGTGCAATAGCGGCACCGCCTTTTTTGCACAAGGCTTCCACCTGGGCATGCGCAGCGGCGGCATGTTGTTGCGCCGCAGACATGTAGGCCTGAAAGCCCAGCGGATTGAGCTCCCCAACGCCCATATAGGGGTAAGGGTCCACCACAAACACGGCCGTCAATTTAGCGCCGTGGGTGCGCGCCAAATTGACGGCCAACTGCGCAGCATGCTCCGATGCTGGCGACCCGTCAGTAGCTATAAGAATGTGTTTGAACATAAATCTTCCGTCCTTTTGATGTTTTTAAAATGGATTAGTCGCATGGTGCCATCCATAGTGCCAAGTGTCCTTGACTTACGTCAAATATCACATCCTCCTGCGATTTCCGCGTTGACGCCTGTGTAATGGCGTGCGAAGTTTTTGGTCATAGCTTCGGCACAAGTTGATGCCAAGAACTGCACCGCACGCAGAATTGCGGTTTTGCCGCGTCGTGTAGCCACATTTGTGCCTTAACATCGGAATCCTTAGGCCCCATGTCGGGGCTGATTTCGGAGGACGTATGGCAAAAGGTGATCAGCGCAAAGAAAAGATGGCGAAGAAGCCCAAAAAGGACACTTCAGAACCCAAAAACTCCACTTCAGACCGTCCAATGGCTCCGATGACGGCCGTCATTCCACGCGGCAAGGAGAAAAACAAGTAATGCCGCATGGGCGACAGCCCAAAGCGATGCCCCATCAAAGCCCACTGGTCACCCAGTGGGCTTTTTTTAATGACGAACCCTTTGTCGTCATACCTTGGCTGCCACAGGTTCAACAGTGGTAGCAGATCGTAGTTATTGACAAATCACATGGTCTCTCCAGATGTGAGTGAATCCAGTGCGCAAAAGACTGCCGCGTGGCGAAACCGTGAAGACGGATGAAAGGCTGGCAGCTTCATCACGTTGGTCAACTCAGAGGGGTCGGGCTGGTGGGCTAGTACAAGATGCGGCAACGAATGGTACCGGGCACGCCATTGAGTTCGTCCAACGCGACCTGGCTGGCGGCGCTGTCCACGTCGATCACCACGTAGCCCACGGCCTCATTAGTGCTCAGATACTGAGCCGCGATGTTGATGCCCGCAGCCGACAGCCGCTCATTGACATGCGCCAATACGCCGGGCACGTTTTTATGGATGTGCAACAGGCGGCTGCGTCCAGTGTGCTCGGGCAGCGCCACTTCAGGGAAGTTGACGGCCGACGTGCTGGAGCCATTGTTGCCATAACGCACCAACTTGGCGGCTACTTCGGTGCCGATATTGACCTGGGCTTCTGAAGTGGAGCCGCCGATGTGCGGCGTGAGGATGACGTTGTCAAACTTCGTGAGCGGTGACGTAAATGCCGCATCATTTCCTTGCGGCTCCACGGGAAACACATCAATGGCGGCACCGTGCAAATGGCGACTCTCCAGCGCTTGCGTCAAGGCGTCGATATCGACCACGGTTCCGCGCGAGGCGTTGATCAAATGGCTGCCCGGCTTCATCGCGGCCAGTTGTGCGGCGCCGAACATGTTTTTGGTCTCTGGCGTCTCAGGCACATGCAGGCTCACTACATCCGACTGGGCCAGCAACTCATCCAAGCTGGTGGTTTGGCGCGCATTGCCCAAAGACAACTTGGCCTCAATAT
>JBBRNS010000017.1:0-28461 GCA_038230175.1 Burkholderiales bacterium | reverse complement strand
GGTGATGGGGGTGTACAAACCCGACGGCAATATCACCTGGATCACCGTCAACGCCAAGCCCATGTTTGAGGCTGGCAGCGAACGCCCCCACCAAGTGGTTACCTCGGTCGCTGATATTTCTGCAAGAAAAGATGCTGAAGACGAGATACGTCTGCGCGAGTGGTTCATGCGAACGTTGACGGACAACATACCGGGACTGGTTGCCTACTGGGATACGGACCTGCTTTGCACGTTTTCTAACGTTGCTTACCTTGAATATTTCGGCAAGACACGTGAGCAGATGGTCGGCATCACCCTGCGCGAGCTGTTGGGCGAGGAACTTTTTGCCAAGAATGAGCCAATGATCAGGGCTGCGCTGCGCGGTGAACGTCAAAAGTTCGAGCGAAGCCTGACCAAAGCAGACGGAAGTGTGGCGTACACCTGGGCCCAGTATGTGCCCGATTTGCACAATGGACGCGTACAGGGTTTCTTTGTTCTTGTGTCGGACGTCTCTGAACTCATGCATGCCCAGCTTGCAATTGCTGCGTCCGAGCAGTTCGCCCGCAGCATCATCGACTCAGTGCCAGAGACTATCTGCGTGCTGGACAAGACTGGCATCATCATCGCGGTGAATCAGGCTTGGCGCGACTATTACGACGCCAACTATGACGACCCTCAGTCCATCAACTACGCGATAGGCACCAGCTATTTGCAGGTGGGCGAGTCTGCAACCGGGGCAAATGCGGCCGAGGCTCCGCTGATGGCGCAGGGCATGGCGGCAGTGCTTAGCGGGGAGCGTGACAAATTTTCTCTTGAGTACCTTTGCGAAAGTTCGAGAGAGAAGAACTTCATCTTTGCCCAGGTGAAGCGCTTCGAGGGCGACAGTGGTCATGTGCTGGTGTCGCACGGCAACGTCACTGAGCGCAAGATGCTCGAAATGGACTTAGCCCGCATGGCGCAGACTGACGTACTGACGGGCCTCAATAACCGACGCCATTTCATACAGCTGTCTGAGACAGAGCTGTCGCGGACCTCCCGCTATGGTGGCGCACTGTCGTTGCTAATGCTTGACATCGATCACTTCAAGCGCATCAACGATACCCATGGTCACCAAGTTGGCGACACAGTGATCCAGATGCTGGCGACCGTATGCCGAGAGCAGTTGAGAGACCTGGACGTAATCGGGCGTCTTGGAGGTGAAGAGTTTGCGGTAACCATGCCTTCAACCGACCACGCGCAGGCCATGCAGGTTGCCGAACGCCTGCGCCAGGCCATTGAGGCCGCAGGTGTGCCGCTTCCGCAAGGGTTGCCGGTGCGATTCACCGTATCGATGGGGATAACGACCTTGTCCAATAACCTGACCAATTTAGATATGCTTTTGGACCAGGCGGACCAGGCGCTTTACATGGCAAAAAAGAACGGGCGCAATCAGGTTTGCAGCTTCGTCACTACGGCCTGAATATTTAGTGCGGGGCAGCGTGTGCCAGTTCTTTACTCAATCGACACTGGAGTAGGGGCTACCGCAATAGTGGTTTCGTCCTGTGGTCGAAACCACCAGTTGGCGGACGGTCCAAAAAATGGCCATTTTCGTTCAAGGTGCTGAGCTTTCAGTCGCCGCGATACACGGATTGAACGTGGGTGGATTCGACTGTATAGCCGCCTTCACCGCAAACCATGAACTGGAATAATTGGTCTTCGCCAGGTGCGAGGTTCTGTGCCGTGAGCGTGTTCGTCGCCCCACAACTTGAGTGCGTAGGGTGGTGAACTTTACGGGCAAGGGAGTTGCGTTTTCAACGTAAACAGACACCAAAGGAGAGCCCCAGCCACGTTTGATACCAGTCAGTTCCCTTTGTAGAAATCGCTCACGCAAGCAGTCTCGTACATCGGCGGCACCGACGCCGCCGATTGGTTTTGGAAACTCGCAAACCGCAGTGGGTTAAGCTGGGGGAATGGTTTCTAACGCAAAGTTTGTATGACAAGTGGGCGCAAATGGCTTGTTAGCCTTGGTGCCGGGTTTGGCATTTTTGTGCTGCTTGGGGCTTTGCTTTTCAGCCGCATTCCGTCCGATGAGGAACTGGCCAATCTTGTCGCTACACGGCTGGAGAACGCTCTCGGGGTTCCACTCAGTGTGGGTTCGATACATTGGCGGCTTTTTCCCGTGCCCGGTGTGGTCATTGAAAATGCCGCCACCCTGCAAGCCCAGCCCATCGTCATTAAGAGGCTCACCGCTGCTTTCAATGTGGCATCGTTTTGGCGACTTCATTTAAAGGTGGATCACATTGATTTGGATGGCGCCGTGCTGCCGCAAGTGTCACTGCACGATCTGGGTGCTAAGCATGTGGACACTGGTGCAGCCGCCTATGGTGTTGAGTCGCTGACACTGTCGCATGTTTACTTTCGTGACGTGACTTGGGTATCGCGATACGGTACCAAGGTACTTTTCGATGGCGAAGTTAATTTAGACCAAGATTGGCGTCCTCGTTCGGTTCACCTACAGCGCCCAGGATTCGAGCCGCCCACTGAACTAAACCTTGTCCGGTTAGGGCAAGAAGACAAGTGGGACATCAACATCAACATGGGTGGTGGCACCGCGAATGGTCAGGTACAACTACAAACCGATGACAAAGGCGGGATGCGCCTTACTGGCAAACTGCAACCGAGCGGTATTGAGGTGGCTAGCAGCTTAGAAGCCTTCAACATTCGCCCCATGATTAAAGGCAAAGTATCCGGCGAAACCACCTTGTCGGCCGACGGTAGCGCCGTTGCCGGGATTGCGCAGTCCTTGCATACCACCACGCGTTTCACCATGGGTGCTTCCACATTGCTGCGCTTTGACTTGAACAAGGCTATTCGCACCGTCGGCAAGGACCATGCGGGTACCACTGCGTTGGACTCAGTCAGCGGGCAAATGGAGACGCAAAACACACCAGACGGTATGGTGCTGGAGTTCACCGATATCAAGGCCAGTTCGCAAGTGCTGAGCGCCTCTGGAAAGGGGAGGGTGGCGAAGCGATACATTGAGGGCGATTTTGCGGTTGACCTGGTCGAGGGCTTGGTTGGCGTGCCGCTCAAGGTAAGCGGACCACTGGACCACGTTCAGGTTTTTGTTCCTAAAGGCGCGATAGCAGGCGCTGTGGTGGGCACGGCAATACTGCCTGGAATCGGCACGGCGATTGGCGCCCGCATCGGCGCGACACTGGGAACACTTTTTGGGACAACGCCCGCAAGCAAAAAAGAGCTGCCACCACCGGTTGAGAAGCCACCTTAATAAAAATTGCATGGCACAACTATTGCATTCAGTCTTGGATACAAGATTGGATGCTTTAAAATGGTGCACGCGACAGATTCTTCAAACCTACCCGGTGCCGCACACGCTGGCAATGCCTGGATTACACGGCCAGACGCAGCGCTGGTGGGCGCTGGTGCTGGCCCGTTGGCAGGCTTGCGGTTTGCGGCCAAAGACAATATTGATGTGTTGGGGATGCCGCTCACCGCTGGATGCCCAGCGTTCAGCCACAGTCCCACAGCACACGCCACGGTGGTGCAAAAATTGCTCGATGCCGGTGCATCGGTTTTGGGTAAGACCAATTTAGACCAATTTGCCTGTGGCCTCAATGGCACCCGCTCACCCTACGGTGCGGTGCCCAATGCGTTCAATCCGCTCTATGTATCTGGCGGCTCCAGTTCAGGCTCGGCCTATGTGGTGGCTACAGGGCAGGCCGACTTTGCGCTGGGTACCGATACCGCAGGCTCTGGCCGCGTACCCGCAGGCTTGAACAACATCGTCGGGTTGAAACCCAGCAAGGGCTTGATCAGCACCTATGGCGTTTTGCCTGCTGCACACAGCGTGGACTGTGTTTCCATTTTTGCCGGTACGGTTGCGCTGGCGGCCCAAGTGCTTAGTGCGGCCATAGGGTTTGACGCGCAAGACCCGTTCTCGCGAAATCTCGCCCTCAAGACCAGTGCATTTCCGGCGCAATTTCGCTTCGGGGTACCCGATGTCCTGTACTTTGACGGTGACGCGCAGTCGCAGGCGGCATTTGCGCAGGCCGTGGCCCGACTCGTTGCTCTGGGTGGCACCCCGGTAACCATTGACTACCGGCCGCTGGCGCAGGCCGCTGCGTTACTGTATGAAAGCGCGCTGGTTGCAGAGCGCTACGCCGCTATCCGCCCATTCTTTGATGCCCACGAGGCCGAGGTGATCGAGCCGGTGCGCAGCATCCTCGCCAAGAGTCGCGACTTTAGCGCAGCCGATGTGTTTACCGCGCAAAGCCAGTTGCGTGCCCTGGGCCACATCGCCGATGGCATGTGGGCGCAGATTGACGTGCTGCTGGTGCCCACCGCGCCCACGCACTACACCATTGCCGCCATGCAGGCCGACCCGGTGGCGCTGAACCGCAACCTGGGCGCCTACACCAACTTTGTGAACCTGCTGGACTATGCCGCACTGTCGGTGCCCAGCAGCCTGCGTGACGATGGCCTGCCTTTTGGCATCACGCTCATTGGCCCTTGCGCCAGCGATTGGCAGCTCGCCGACCTGGGCCAGCGCTACCACCATGCCACCGGCTTGCCGCTGGGGGCTACGGGCCAGCCGCTGCCCGCGTCGCAGCCCATTGCGGGCTTGCGCGCCGAGCCCATGGTGCGCGTGGCCGTGGTGGGGGCACACCTATCGGGCATGCCGCTCAATAGCCAGCTCACCGAGCGCGCTGCACGTTTGGTCACCACCGCCGAGACCGCGCCGCACTACCGTTTCTACGCGCTGCCCGGCACGATACCGCCCAAGCCGGGCCTCGTGCGGGTTGCCGACGGCACCGGCGGGTGTATTGCGCTCGAAATCTGGGAAATGCCGGCCGCCCATTACGGCTCTTTTGTCGCCTTGATCCCCGCGCCTTTGGGCATTGGCACCGTGCAGCTTTCCGACGGCAGCAGCGTGCAGGGCTTTGCCTGCGAGGCGCTGGCCACACAGGGCGCCACCGACATCACCCACCTGGGTGGCTGGCGCGCCTATATCGCATCACTCAAGAAAAATTAGATGGAGACAACCATGACCGATGCCCATGCTCTTGCCTATGTGCGTGCCAGTGCTGCCGTGTTGGGCTTGCCGATGGAGGACGAACAAGTCGTGCGGGTCGCTGCCCATCTGCAGCGCACCGCCGCTATGGCCAAGTTGCTCGATGAACAAGCCATGCCACCCGAGCTTGAGTTGGCCGAAATTTACAGGCCAAAAGCCCCATCAGCCCTCGCAGATCCTGCGTAGGTAGCTATGAATACAGTAGCAAACTCGACCCTGCAGATAGCCCGCCAGATTGCCACCGGCGAGCGCAGTGCTGCCGAGGTGCTAGAGGCCTGTATTGCCCGCATCGAGTCGACCGATTCGCGGGTAAATGCCTTCACCAGCAAGACTTACGCCCGTGCCTGGGCCGAAGCGTCTGCGGTCGATGCGCGGCGTGCACGCGGCCTGGCATTGCCACGGCTGGCGGGCGTGCCTTATGCCGTCAAAAACCTGTTTGATATGGAGGGCCAAGTAACGCTAGCGGGCTCCAAAATCAACCGCAGCCATGCGCCCGCGCAGCATGATGCTGTGTTGGTGCAGCGCATGCAGGCTGCGGGCGCCGTGTTGGTGGGTGGGCTCAATATGGACGAATACGCCTACGGATTCACCACCGAGAACAGCCACTACGGCGCCTGTTGCAACCCGCACGACCGAACACGCACGGCCGGGGGCTCGTCGGGTGGTTCTGGGGCGGCCGTGGCAGCCGGGCAGGTACCTATTGCACTGGGGTCGGACACCAATGGTTCTATCCGTGTGCCCGCGTCTTTTTGCGGGGTGTGGGGTCTTAAACCCACCTTTGGTCGCCTGTCGCGCCGCGGCACTTACCCCTTTGTGCACAGCATTGACCACCTAGGCCCACTGGCCGATTCGGTCGAAGGCTTGGCCCTGTCCTATGACGCCATGCAAAGCCCCGACGCGCTAGACCCCGGCTGCCATGCCACCCAGATTGAGCCGGTTACGCGCCTTTTGGGGCAGGGCACTGCTGGGCTGCGCATCGGCCTGCTGGGGGGCTATTTTCATGACAACGCTTCACCACCCGCGCGCGCTGCTGCCATGGCCGCCGCCAAAGTGCTGGAGGCGTCTGACCTGGTGGAGTGGCCAGACGCGGAGTTGGGCCGGGCGGCCGCTTTCATCGTGACCGCCAGTGAAGGCGCCAACCTGCACCTGGACGACTTACGCAGCCGCCCACAAGACTTTGAGCCCTTGTCGGTAGACCGCTTTATGGCGGGCGCTTTGCAGCCCGCCGCGTGGTACCTGAATGCACAACGATTTAGACGCCGGTACCGCGACAAGATCAACGCCCTATTTACCCAATGGGATGTTCTGCTGGCGCCGGCCACACCCGTCAGTGCACCCGCCTTGGGTACGCAGTGGCTGGAGATTAATGGCGAGCAATTGCCCTGTCGCCCATCGATTGGGTTACTCACCCAGCCGGTGTCGTTTGCGGGTTGCCCGGTGGTGGCAGCACCGCTGTGGCCTGAGGGCACCGATGGCATGCCCATTGGCGTGCAAATCATCACCGCGCCCTGGCGCGAAGACCTGGCCCTGCGAGCTGCCATGGTGCTGCAGACGGCGGGTATTGCCCACGTGAAGGGGGTTACGCCATGAGTAGCCATGCATTGGCCCTTCCGATCAACTTGCCCGCTGTTCTGGCCGAAGTGTTAGCCGAGAGTGACCGCTACGAGAAGGCGTTGGTTGCCAACGACGTGGCCGTGCTGGATGAATTGTTCTGGGACAGCCCCTACACCCTGCGCTATGGCGTGGGCGAAAACCTTTATGGTTATGACGCCATTCGGGCCTATAGGGCGGCGCGCCCCGCAACGGGTCTGGAGCGCACCGTTTTGCGCCAGACCACCACCACCTATGGGCGCGACACGGCCACCGTCAACATCGAGTTTCAACGCGTTGGCAGCAGCCGCAGTGGGCGCCAGAGCCAGACCTGGTTGCGCACACCGCAGGGATGGCGGGTGGTGAGTGCGCATGTGAGTTTGCTGGACTGATCTGTACGCAAATAGGCATGCTTATTGCATTCATGCTTGTATCCAAGAATGGTGTCTGCGTGCTGCCTCGTTTTTGGAATTCATTAAGTCTGGTTTTAAATTCAAGGAGTCTTTTATGGCGTTTCACCGGTTTAAAAAGAATTTCCCTTCATTTTTACGCATGGGCATGCTGGCCCTGGCCGCAGTTTTTAGCACCTGCATGTTGGCCAAACCGGCATTAGCAGCCACCGCGGCGGAGGTGAAGGCGCGTGGTTTCATTACGGTTGCCACCGAAGACGACTTTAAGCCCTTCGAATTTGTTGAAGGCGGGGTACCGACCGGGTATGACAACGAGTTGTTGGCCTTGATTCGCAAGATGATGCCGATCGAAGTCAAGCAGCAGATCATTCCTTGGCCGGGCATCTTGCCTGGCGTGACGACGGGTAAGTACGACATGGCCTTGACCGCGGTGCTTGTGTCCGATGCACGCAAAGCCACTTTCGACTTTACCTCGCCGGTAGCCGAGTCAACTACGTACTTCGGAACCAAAAAGGGATCTAGCATTAAGAGCGGCACCGATTTGGTGGGCAAAGTGGTCGGAGCCCAGACGGGTAGCGCAATGCTGGCCGACCTCAAGGCCTATAACGCCACACTGATCGCAACCAAAGGCGCAGGCGTCAAGGAAATCATCGAGTACGCCAGCTACCCCGAGGCCTACCAGGATCTGGGAATCGGTCGACTAGATGCCGTCGTCAACACCTCGATTAACCTGACCTCACTCGTGGCTACCAAGCCCGATGTTTTTGTCGTTGGACAGAGTATTGGTAAGCCGGTA
Source organism: Burkholderiales bacterium (assembly GCA_038230175.1). GTDB lineage: Bacteria > Pseudomonadota > Gammaproteobacteria > Burkholderiales > Burkholderiaceae_C > Allorhodoferax. The sequence continues at coordinate 20,615 of JBBRNS010000017.1, read as the reverse complement.
TACATCGCATGGGCAGTGGCGAAAGGCAATGCCGGGGTGTTAGAGATCGTCAATGCGGCACTGGCAGAGTTGCGCAAGAACGGACAAATGACAGCGCTGCAGAAGAAGTGGCTGGGTTCCAGTTTCGAGAAAATGCCCATCTCTGTGAACTAGCTGTGAGTTGAGTCGCTATGACTTGGGCGGATGCTTATGACTATTGGAGCATCGTCCAAGGAGCGCTCGTCACAGTCTCTCTCTCAGCTGGCAGCATACTTTTGGGTGTGCCAATAGGCCTGGGCCTTGCACTGATTCGTTGGGGGCGCGTCCCAGTCCTCGCGCAGGCGGTGACACTGTACGTCAGTGTCATCCGCTCGGCTCCGATGATCACGCTCATCCTGCTGATATTTTTTGCATTGCCGCAGCTCGGCATCATGTTGGACCCAATTCCCTCAGCGATTTTGGCCCTAACCATTTCCACGTCTGCCTTTAACTGCGAAGTCTGGCGAAGTGCGTTGATGAACTTCCCCGCCGATCAGCTGGACGCAGCATCCTCTGTGGGTATGGGCCGGGTATTGCGGTTGCGCCGCATTGTTTTTCCGCAAATCTGGCGTACCAGCCTGCCCGGGCTCGTCAACGAAATGACCTTGCACGTCAAATCTACACCGGCCATCGCGGTCATTGGCATCGTAGAGATCACGCGCGCCGCCCTGCGTGTGGGTGCACGCACCTATGAGCCCCTGCCGCCATTCATGTTCGCCTTGGTCATTTACAGCATGATCGTGTTTCTGCTCGTCAAAGCCCAACGCATGCTGGAGCAACGGTCTACCCAAAGGGTCGAGCCATGACGAATGGCTTTCTCATCATTTGGGAGCAGCGCGATGCGGTGATGGCTGGCTTGTTGAACACCATGGGGCTAGTTAGTTTAGCAGCCGTTTTTTCGCTATGCCTGGGTGCAATGGTCACGCCCATGCTCGTGACCAAATCCAAACCCCTTGCTCGGCTAGCAACCATTTATGTGGATGCGATGCGTTGTGTTCCCTTTTTGCTCTTCGTCTACCTTATCTATTTTGGACTGCCATCTCTAGGGGTGCGTCTGTCAAGTTGGTGGTCAGGCGCTATTGCCCTGGTGCTCTATAACTCGGCTTACATGGCTGAGCTGTTGCGCGGTGCGTGGAAGGAGTTGCCAGAACCCATGATTGAAGCGGCGCGCGCTTTCGGTTTCAACGGCTCTGCGCTGTGGCGGCGCATACTCCTGCCGCCGATGATGTTTCGTGCCTTGCCGATGGTGGGCAGCCAGCTTATACAGATTATCAAGGACAGCGCGTTTTTGACCGTGATCGCCGTGGCCGAGCTCACGCATGCACTCACCAGCATCCAGTCGACACACTTCATTCCCTTTGCTGGATTCTTGACGGCACTGTTTATCTACTGGGGCATATGCATTGTGATCGAAGCCATCGTCGCGCTCACGAGCAAACTTACGGAGGAACGCAGACAGTGACCACCATCGGAGAAACATCGTACACAAGTACATCCGCGCCCGTGTCTTCTATTGCTGACCCCAAAGTCCCGGTACTGATGTTGACCGGAATCTCGAAGTCTTTTGGTTCCCATCAGGTGCTGGATGATGTTTCTTTGAAAGTCATGAAGGGTGAGACTATTTGTTTGTTGGGCCCTTCTGGCTGCGGGAAATCAACCCTGTTGCGCTGCATCAATTGGCTCGAAATTCCCGATCGCGGGACCATCCACCTGTCGGGGCACCGAATTGGTGTTCGCCCCGGCGGCAGTGTGAAAATGAATGATGCCGACCTGGCCCAAGTGCGCTCGCGCATCGGTATGGTGTTTCAACAGTTTGCCTTGTGGCCCCATTTGACAGTTATTCAAAATGTGATGAATGCGCCCGTCCACGTGCTCAAGCGCAACCGCGACGTCGTCCGCCATGAGGCAGAGCAATTACTCGAGCGCGTGGGACTTTCAGACAAGATAGACAGCTTTCCCTCACGCCTCTCGGGTGGCCAAAAACAACGGGTAGGCATTGCCAGAGCGTTAGCCATGAAGCCAGACGTGCTGCTGTTCGATGAGCCAACGAGCGCACTAGACCCGATGCTCGTCGGCGAAGTGTTGTCAACCATGCAACAACTCGCCAAAGAGGGAGCAACGATGGTCGTGGTGACACATGAAATGGAGTTTGCGCGCCAGGTGGCGAAACACATTGTGTTCATGGATGCCGGTCGCGTAGTTGAAACCGCAACACCCGATCAGTTTTTCACCGCTCCAGCCACGGATCGTGCGCGCCAGTTTCTCGCACGTTTCACGGTTGGCAAGGGGATACCAAAGCCTGGAGGTTCGTGATGATTAAGACCATTCCCGCCCGCAGAGGAAAGGCAGTGCGTCTGGCCTGTGGTGAGGCGGTCAAGCTTATCAATACCCATGGGACGCAAGTTGTCGATTTTTGGGCGTTCACGGCGCATATGCACACCGAATTCGTCGGCATGGAGCACTGCCGCGCGAGATGGACCCATTTGTTCCCGCGGACTGGTGATTCGTTGTATACCAATCACCGTCGTCCGTTGCTCATTCTCGAAGAAGACACCTCACCGGGTCGCCACGACACCTTGATAGCCCCGTGTGATAACTATCGCTACGGATTACTAGGGTGCACTGAGTATCACGATAACTGCTGCGACAACATGCACGCCGCGCTTGCCGAACTCGGCATTTTTGTTCCCTGTACGCCAGCCTCGCTGAATGTTTTTATGAACATCCCTTGGACCGAAGATGGTGGTCTTGCGTTCCAGCCCGCGCTCAGCTCGCCGGGCGACTATGTCGTATTCCGAGCGGTCCTCGATTGCATCGTAGTGATGTCCTGCTGTCCACAGGATATTTTGTTGATCAACAGCCAGGCGCCCACCGAGGCGCATTTTGAAGTGCTGCCAGCCACGGGTAGCTGAAAGCACTTCTCACAAGAATGTGTTTGGCGCGCACCGTTTTGCCCCAACCTGGGAAAAATACAGAGCAAATTCAAGGAAAACCCGGCACAAATCTTGCGCGCAATCTTGTATCCAAGAATGTTGGCCATGTTGTGCACCATTTTGGATCCTATTAACTCCTGACTGGAACGAAGACCATGAACATCAAGCACCCTAATCGCCGCGACTCCATAAAATCCCTGGCTGCCCTAGGGGCCGTCAGCCTCAGCCCGATGGCCTTTGCGCAAAAGCCGATGACCGTGGGCGTGATCTACGTTGGCCCGCGTGACGACTTTGGCTACAACCAAGCCCAGGCCGAAGCCGCCAACGAGCTGAAGAAGATGCCCGGCATCAAGGTGGTGGAAGAAGAGAACGTGCCCGAGACAGCCGCCGTACAAAAGACCATGGCCGGCATGATTGCGCAAGACGGCGCTACGCTGGTGTTCCCCACCTCGTATGGTTACTTTGATCCGCACATCTTGGCGGTGGCCGCCAAGTACCCCGACGTGCGTTTTGCCCACTGCGGTGGCTTGTGGACCGAAGGCAAACATCCCAAAAACGTGGGTAGCTTTTTTGGCTACATCGACGAGTGCCAGTACCTCAACGGCGTGGTGGCGGGCCACATGAGCAAGAGCGGCAAAATTGGCTTCGTGGCGGCCAAGCCAATACCTCAGGTGCTGCGCAACATCAATGCATTTTTGATGGGTGCACGCTCGGTCAAGCCCGGCATTACCTGCAGCGTGATCTTTACCGGCGACTGGTCCATGGCGGTGAAAGAAGCCGAGGCGACCAACAGCCTGGCCGACCAGGGTGTGGACGTATTCACCATGCACGTTGACGGCCCCAAGGTGGTGGTGGAGACCGCTGCCAAGCGCGGCAAGATGGTTTGCGGCTACCACGCGTCCCAAGCCAAGCTGGCGCCCGAGGCCTACCTGACAGGTGCCGAATGGAACTGGCTCACCGCCTACAAAACCATGGTGGACGCGGCCAAGTCCGGCAAACCGCACCCCAACTTCTTGCGCGGTGGTCTCAAAGACGGTTACGTCAAAACGTCGGCCTATGGCCCAGCGGTGACCGGAGCAGCCAAGAAGTCGGCTGATGGCATCAAAGCCCAAATGATGGCTGGCAAGTTTGACATTTTCAAAGGCCCCCTCAAGGACAACAAGGGCAACGTGGTCATCCCGGCCGGCACGGTGCTCAGCCAGACCGACATCAAGCTTGAAAGCATGAACTACCTGGTCGACGGCGTGATCGGTTCGTTCTGATCGCGATTTAGCGAAAGCGCTGCACAGCATCCCAGACCACCATGCACAGCGCACTAAAAGACATTCTTTTGCCCATTGCGGCCGTGGCTTTGGCGCTGCTGCTGTTTGGTGGTTTTGTCAGCTTCTCCGGAGTGAACCCGGTGGATGTCTGGGTCACCCTGTTTAAGGGCGCTTTTGGGGATTGGTTCTCTTGGCAAAACACGCTGCAACGGGCCGCTCCGTTGATGCTGACGGCGCTGTGTGTTGCCATACCGGCGCGCGCTGGCTTGGTGGTGATTGGCGGGGAGGGCGCGCTGGTGCTGGGCGGCCTGGCCTGCGCGGCGCTGGCCCACTCTGTGCCCTTGCCCGGCAATATGGTGGGCACGGCGATCGTTTGCGCAGCAGGGGCTTTGGCGGGCGCATTGTGGATCGCCTTGGCAGGTTGGCTGCGCCAGGCTCGGGGTATTAACGAGACCATCAGCAGCCTGCTGCTGGCCTACATTGCGATTGGCTTGTTCAAGCATTTGGTGGAGGGCCCGCTGCGCGACCCTGGCAGCCTGAACAAGCCGTCCACCTACACGCTGGATGCTGGTCTGCTCATGGGCGGTATCGGCGGCTCCGATGTGCACTGGGGTTTTGTGCTTGGCGTTTTGGCCTGTGTGGGGCTGCGTTTGTGGCTGAGCCAAACCGCCTCGGGCTTTGCCGTACGTGTGGTGGGGGGTAACCCCCGCACGGCGCAGTTGGTGGGCTTGCCAGCCTCGCGCCTGATCATTGTGGCGTGTGCCTTGGGCGGTGCGTGTGCGGGCTTGGCAGGCGCGGTGGAGGTGGTGGCGGTGCACACCAACGCCAACGCCGCACTGATCGCAGGCTACGGCTACGCCGGTATCTTGGTGGCCTTTATTGCGCGGCACAACCCCTGGGCAATTATTCCTGTGGCGATTGTCTTTGGTGGCTTTGGCTCGGCAGGCAGTTTGCTGCAGCGCCGCTTGGGCCTGCCCGATGCCTCGGTGCTGGTGCTGCAGGGCATTGCTTTTGTTTTGATTTTGGCCAGTGAGGCACTGCGGGGCGTGGATTGGTCCCGCGTGCTGCTCCGCCGCCGCCAACCGGAGACCAGCGTATGACCGCAGACCAATGGATTGCCCTGTTTGCCGGGCTGGTGGGTGGCGCCTTGCGCGTGGGCGTGCCATTTTTGTTTGTGAGCTTGGGCGAGTGTTTGACCGAAAAATCGGGCCGCATTAACCTGGGCTTAGAAGGCGTTTTGGTGCTTTCGGCCATGGCCGCGTTTGGTGGTGCCTACTTCAGCGGATCGGCTTGGGTGGGTGTGCTCTGTGGGGCTGTGGCGGGTGGCCTGCTGGCATCGCTGCACGGCATGTTGTGCGCGCTCCCGGGGGTGAACGACGTGGCCACAGGCATTGCGCTCATGCTGCTGGGTACCGGTTTGGCGTTTTACCTGGGCAAGGCGCTGATACAGCCGCAGGCGCCCCAAATTGCCGCCATTGCCTTGGGCGACTGGAGTGATTCAGCGGCCATTCGCTCCGCACTCAAGGTCAATGCATTGCTGCCCGTGGGTTTGTGCCTGGCAGCGCTGATGGCGTGGGGCTTCAAGTACACGCGTTATGGCCTCTTGGTGCGCATGGCCGGTGACTCGGCCAACGCGGCACGCGCACTGGGTTATTCGGTGGGCGGCATACGCCTGGTGGCCACGACCGTGGGCGGGATGATTGCTGGCTTGGGTGGGGCCAGCCTCACCTTGTTTTACCCCGGTAGTTGGAACGAAGGCATCTCCAGCGGGCAAGGTCTCATCGCGGTCGCACTGGTCATTTTTGCGCGCTGGAGCCCTTGGCGCTGCATTACCGCGGCGGCGTTGTTTGGCGGCGCGGGTGCGCTCGGGCCCGCCCTGCAGTCGGCAGGCATTGGCTGGGGCTACCACCTGTTCAACACGGTCCCCTATGTGCTCACCCTGGCCATTTTGGTCGTTACCTGCAAGCCCAACCAGGTGGTGCAGGGCAGCCCGGGTGAGTTGTCATCGGTACGTTAACTTTTTAAAGGATCAACCATGTCCGGTTTTGGCGGCTTAAATAAATCGAAACACGGTGTCGTGATGGGGCTGGTGCAACTGCAACTGCCCAATGTAAAAACGCCAGCCGATTTGGCGGCCCAGACCCAGCGTGTTTGTGAGCTGGTGGCCAAAGCCCGGCGCAACCAGGGCAATATGGATTTGGTGGTGTTTCCAGAATACGCGCTGCATGGCCTGAGCATGGACACCAACCCCGACATCATGTGCACGTTGGACGGGCCCGAGGTGGCCGCGTTTAAAAAGGCCTGTATTGACAACGCCATTTGGGGCTGCTTCTCCATCATGGAAGCCAACCCCGGCGGCAACCCCTACAACAGTGGCCTCATCATCGACGACCACGGCGACATACGCCTCTACTACCGCAAGCTGCACCCGTGGGTGCCGGTAGAGCCCTGGGAGCCGGGCAACCTGGGTGTTCCGGTGTGTGATGGCCCCAACGGCAGCCGCCTGTCGCTCATCATCTGCCACGACGGCATGTTCCCAGAGATGGCGCGTGAGGCCGCCTACAAAGGTGCCGAAATCATCATCCGCACCGCAGGCTACACGGCGCCCATTCGCCATGCGTGGAACATCACCAACCAAAGCAACGCGTTTTGCAACCTGGCCTATACCGCCAGTGTGTGCATGTGCGGCAGCGATGGCACGTTTGACTCGATGGGTGAAGGCACTTTCTGCAGTTTCGACGGCACGGTGATGGTCCAGGGTGGCGGGCGGGTGGATGAGATCATCACCGCCGAGCTGCGACCCGATCTGGTGCGTGAAGCCCGCAAAGGGTGGGGCGTGGAAAACAACATTTACCAGCTCTACCACCGGGGTTATGTGGCGGTGAAAGGCGGCGCACAAGATTGCCCCTACACCTATATGCAGGACATGGCGGCAGGCACCTACCAGTTGCCTTGGCAGGTGGAGGTGACCGACGGCAGCCCCTGCGGCTTTGCGCCGCCAACCCGGGCCTACAAAGGCCCCGAGACCCACCCCTTGGTGCCCACCAGCAAAACCACACCATCATGAGCCGCACCGTCAACGCCAACCCCTACGCATGGCCCTGGAACGGCGACCTGCGGCCGGACAACACGGCGTTGCTGGTCATCGACATGCAGATCGACTTTTGCGGCCCGGGGGGCTATGTCGACAACATGGGTTACGACATCAGCCTCACCCGCGCACCCATTGCGCCACTGCAGCGGGTGATGGCGTGTATGCGTGCGCTGGGCTACACGGTGATGCACACCCGAGAAGGCCACCGCCCGGACTTGGCCGACCTGCCAGCCAACAAGCGCTGGCGTTCGCAGCAGATTGGGAAAAACGGCATCGGTATTGGCGACGCCGGTCCCTGCGGCCGCATTCTGGTGCGCGGCGAGCCGGGTTGGGAGCTGATTCCTGAATTGGCGCCACTGCCCGGTGAGGTGGTGATTGACAAGCCTGGCAAGGGCTCGTTTTATGCCACGGATCTGGAGATGGTGCTGCACACCAAGGGCATTCAAAACATCATCTTGGGCGGTATTACCACCGACGTGTGTGTACACACCACCATGCGAGACGCCAACGACCGGGGTTTTGAGTGCCTGCTGCTCAGTGACGGCACCGCCGCCACCGACATGGGCAACCATGAAGCGGCGCTAAAGATGATCACCATGCAAGGTGGCGTGTTTGGCGCGCACGCCACGTCCGACGCGGTGCTGAAGGCCTTGGAATGAGCGCAGCACGCGGGGGTTCAGCAACGGCACGCACCGCAGTGCAACGGGCGGAGGTTTTTCCATGAACGAACTGATTCCCCCGCAACGCCCGGCTATTGGTGCTATGGCGCTGGAGACCTATGCGCTGACCAAACGCTTTGGCAGCTTCACCGCCATGGACCAAGTCAGTATGCGGGTCGAACCCGGCACCGTACACGCGCTCTTGGGTGAAAACGGCGCGGGCAAAAGCACGCTGGTCAAATGCGTGGCGGGCTTTCAGCGGCCCGACGGCGGCGGCATCATGATCGACGGCCGCGAGCAAAGTATTGCCAATCCGGTGGTTGCACGCGCGCTCGGTATCGGTATGGTGTACCAACACTTCACCTTGGCGCCCGGCATGACCGTGGCCGAGAACCTGCTGCTCGCCGGTAACCAGATCCCGGCGCTGGTGAACTGGAAGACCAAACGCGCTGAACTGCAGGCCTTTTTAGCCACCACGCCATTTCAATTGGACTTAGATGCGCGGCCTGGGGAAATGGCAGCGGGTGAAAAGCAGAAGCTGGAGCTGCTCAAACAGCTCTACCTGAAACCCCGCTTGCTGATTTTGGACGAGCCTACTTCGGTGCTGACCCCGCAAGAGGCGGACGATGTGCTGGGCCATGTGCGCGACCTGGCCCACGCCGGGCAGTGCACGGTCATCATCATCACCCACAAGTTCCGCGAGGTGATGGCCTACGCCGACGCGGTCACGGTGCTGCGCCGTGGCCGTGCCGTACACCACGCCAAGGTACCAGAGACCAACCCCGCGCTGCTGGCCCAGGCCATGATGGGCGAAAGCACCGCCGGAGCAGAAAATTTAGTGCCAAATCAGCCTGCAGCCCTCGCCGATACTGCGCAAGCAGCTCCTGAATTAATAGCAAATATTGCGCCTATTGCACTGCATGTGCAAGGCCTGCGCACCATGGGCGACCGCGGCAAGCTGGCGCTCGACGGTGTCAACCTGTCGGTGCAGGCAGGTGAAATCTTGGGCGTTGCCGGTGTATCGGGCAACGGCCAGCGTGAGCTGGTGGAGGCCTTGGTGGGCCAGCGTCCCCGCCTGGGTGGCGTGGTGCAGGTTGCCGGTCAACCCTACTCCGCCACCCGTGCGGAGAACCGGCAGCTCAAAGTACGCAGCCTGCCCGAGGAGCCGTTGCGAAACGCCTGTGTGGGTGATTTGTCGGTGTCCGAGAACATGGCGCTGCGCGACTTTGACCAAGCGCCTTTGTCGCGTGGCGGCTGGCTGCGCAAAGCCGCGTGGCGCAGCCGCGCTCGGGAGTGGATTGCGGACCTGGGCGTCAAAACCCAGGGGGAAGATGCCCCTATTCGCAGCCTGTCGGGTGGCAACGTGCAGCGTGCGGTGTTGGCGCGCGAATTGGCCGGTGACATCAACGTGCTGATTGCGGCCAACCCGGTATTTGGGCTGGATTTTTCAGCCGTGGCCGACATCCACTTGCGCATCCGGCAGGTGCGCGAGCGCGGCGCGGGTGTGCTGCTCATCAGCGAAGACTTGGACGAGCTGCTCGAACTGGCCGACCGCATTGTGGTCATGAGCGAAGGCCGCATCGTGTTTGAAACCACCGCGGCACAAGCCGACCGCCAAGTGCTGGGCGCCCATATGGGGGGTGGCGCCCATGGCCACGACGTACAAATGCATTCTTCCAACTCCAAGGAGGCGACTGTATGAGTGATCCATCGACCCGGCCGTTACCGATTGATGCCTTGCCTTTTCCGTACCCGCTCACGCTGGCCCATGCTGCGCTGGTGATCATCGACATGCAGCGCGACTTTGTGGAGCCCGGCGGATTTGGCGCGAGTTTGGGCAACGACGTGTCGTTGCTCCGAGCCATCATTCCTGCCTGTCAGCGCACGCTGGCAGCGTGGCGTGCCCATGGCGGTTTGGTGGTGCACACCCGCGAGGCGCACCGCCCTGACTTGTCCGACTGCCCGCCCGCCAAGCGCGACCGGGGCAACCCCAGTCTGCGCATTGGGGATGTGGGGCCCATGGGCCGGGTGCTGGTGGCCGGCGAGCCGGGCAACCAGATCATTGCCGAGTTGGCACCCATGGACGGCGAAATCGTGATCGACAAGCCGGGCAAAGGCGCGTTTTATGCCACGGGTTTGCACGAGATGCTGCAGGCGCAGGGCATACGCCAGCTGCTGTTTATGGGGGTGACCACGGAGGTGTGTGTGCAAACCTCCATGCGTGAAGCCAACGACCGGGGCTATGAGGCGCTGCTGCTCGAAGACTGCACCGAGAGCTACTTCCCCGCATTTAAAGCGGCCACGGTGCAGATGGTCCATGCCCAAGGCGGCATCGTCGGCTGGACGGCCACCAGCGCTGCGCTGATGCAGGCGCTTCAGTGGTAGCTAGAACACTGCTAGAGTTTGGGTCAATGCCCACTACAACCCGACCTGCCAAGGCCACAATGCCTGTTATGTCTGCCTCGATTGATGCCGTTAGGCGCTCACGTGCGGACGAAGTGTATGACCAGCTCAAAGCCGATGTGGGTGAATTCCGCCTCGTGCCGGGCGACCGCTTTACCGAGAACGAAATCAGCGAGCGCTTGGGGGTGTCGCGCACCCCCGTTCGCCAGGCGCTCACCCGGCTGCAGCAAGAGGGCTTGGTTGAGGTGCTGTTTCGCAGCGGTTGGCGGGTGCTGCCGTTTGACTTTGACCAGTTTGACCAGTTGTATGACCTGCGCATGCTGCTAGAAGTCGCCAGCGCCCACACGCTGTGTGAAGATGGCACGCCACGGCGTCGTCCGATCAACCAAGCACTGCTTGAACAGCTTAGCGCCATCTGGTTGGTCCCAGAGGCACAGCGCAGCACTGACTCCCAGCAGGTGAGCCAGTGGGACGAAGCGTTTCACACCACCTTGGTGGCGGCTGTCGGCAACGAAGAAATTTCCCGGGTGCACCGCGATCTGACCGATCGTATTCGGGTGATTCGGCGGCTGGACTTTACCCAGCCAGCCCGTATCGACGCCACCTACGACGAACATGCCAAGATATTGAAAGCCATTTTGCGCAAGCGCGGCGACGAAGCGGCTATGTTGCTACGTGCCCACATTGGTAGCAGCCAGGCTGAGGTTCGCAAGATCACCTTGCACCAAGTACACCTGGCGCGCCAACGCGCGGTGTGAATCCTTTGGGCCCGGGGGGCAAACGGTTCGGGCAGTGATTGCCTGCGGCGATGGATGGTCGCCTTATGCGACGCTTGCTTGGCGTCCGTTGCGCAAAAATTCGTGGATTTGATCGATCATCTGGGTTTCCGAATAGGGTTTGCCCAAGATTAAATCTGCGCCTACTTCTTTGGCCTTCACCTCGTAGCCATCGTTGTTGCCCGAAATGATGATGACCGGGATATGCGCGGTCAGAGGGTTGCTGCGAATGTGTTTGGTTAATTCGAAGCCATCCATGTTGGGCATTTCCACATCGGTGATGACGACGTCTGGCATGCGCACGTTGATTTTTTCGATCGCATCGCATCCGTCTTCGGCCATTTGCGACTGAAACTGGTTGTTGACCAGGAAGCGGTTGGTCTTGATGCGCCCGACCTTGGAATCATCGACGATCATGATGATGGTTTCTGACAGGGGTTTGGGTGCCGCAGGTTTGGCGACCACCGGGGCCTTGCGGGCAGCCTCTTCCTCATCGGCAATGCGCTGTGCCTCTAGGCGGGCTTGCTGCTCTGTGGCAATGCGTTGTGGATCCAGGCGCGCTTTCTCTTGGGCGGCTTCCTGCTCGGCTTCACGGGCTGCTAATTCTTCTGCGGCAACCCTTTGGGCTTCTTGGCGTGTTTTTTCCTCGGCAGCAATGCGTTGAACTTCGCGGCGGGCTTCGTCTACCGTAGCGACGCGTTGCGCCTCGCGGGCTGCCTGTGCTTGCGCGGCGATGCGTTGCGCTTCCAGGTACTCCAGCTCCTCGGCCGCGATACGCTGGGCTTCGCGGCGGGCCGCTTCTTCGCTCGCAACGCGCTGGGCGTCTCGGGCCGCCTGGGCCTCTGCGGCAATGCGTTGCACTTCGAGGCGCACCTCTTCTTCGGCCGCTAGACGTTGGGCGTCACGGTGGGCTTCCTCCTCTGCAGCAATGCGCTGGGCCTCGCGGGCAGCGCGCGATGCGGCACGTTGGTCACGAATACGCGCGGCGGCTTCTAGGTGCTGGGCGTGCAGGTCGCCCATTCGGCCGGGTTCACCGCCCGCTGGATTAGACGATTCGCCTTCCGCCGGGGATTCGGTTGGTACGACTGTCTCGCGGTTGGCGCCAGTGATGTTGCTGGGTTCGCTTTGTAGCGCACGCAGCAGAAAAAAAGTGACCAATGCGCCGAAAAATCCGCCGGCCAAAAAGATGAGTACATCGCTAATCATGGGCTATACCTAGGCAATATGTAGAAACTTGTCGGTGGTTTGGCCCTAACGCCAAGCTATTGCTTCGCAGTGGACGCTGCCGTCGTTCACTGGAAGTTGGGCAAGCCGGGCGAAACCTCACGACCCCAAGGGTGCGGCTCGGCTGTCCAGCGGTGTCAGGAACGAGTTTTGCTCCCACCCGGACTGCAGATGACTGTCTGTAAAACCACGCGTTTCAGAGACGTCAACGTCCAAGCGGGCATGTTGACTGGCCTTGTTCTGACGCTGGCGTGTCACAGCTGCGTGCAAGGACTCGCTCATGTCCTTGATTCGGTCTTCTAAATGGTCAACCGGATGGCCGTTCATGGCAGCAGCTCCCAAAAAGGCGGTTCGGATTTTTGTCAGCGAGGGTAGCGCCTCAGGATCAACAACCCAGTAGCGGATGCCGCACTGTGACAGCAGCGTGTGTTTGAGTGTCTGGTTGCCCATGGAGAGTCCGGCCGGCCCCGGAACATCAATACATCCAATTACCTGTCCGTCGATGTTGCAAAGGGTGAAGGTGCAGTAGACGCCGTTCAACAGTTTGTACCAATGTGATGCCTCGTGCTGCTTAGAGGGCGTGGTAAATCGGGTGATTGGCAATTTGACAAAAATTTGTTGGTCAAACATCACCCGCATCAACCAGAGCCAGACGCGCTTCTCGCGGTTGTTGACGACCGAGCGCGTCTTGAGAGGCCATGCCTTTGGGATTCTGCGCAACTCTCTCGCCACCCAGTAGTTTCGCGATTGGAGCAATGCGGCGCCTAAAGCTAAACCGATCAAAAACAAGAATGTGTAAAGCATTTACTCCCCTGATAGGTCACCGCTTGGGTGGCAATCCGACAGACCAGTTTACAAGGATTCTCTCTTCGACGAATGCAATGTCGCGCAAGCTATTTTTCAGTGTTGCGCTGTATCAACTCGATTTTGTAGCCATCAGGGTCACAAACAAACGCGATGACAGTGGATCCCCCTTTTACGGGGCCGGGTTCGCGGGTAACGTTGCCACCGGCTGACTTGATGCGTGCACAAGCTGCGTAGGCATCGGGAACACCCAAGGCAATATGGCCGTAGGCGGTGCCCATTTCGTAGCGGTCCACGCCCCAGTTGTAAGTGAGCTCTAGCTCTGCGTGCTCGGGGTTACTCCCGTAGCCGAGAAAGGCCAAGGTGTATTTGTACTCCGAATTTTCAGAGGTGCGCAGTAGCGCCATGCCTAAAACCTGGGTGTAGAAGTCGATAGAGCGTTGCAGATTTCCAACGCGCAGCATGGTGTGGAGTAGTCGCATGGTCAGGGTCTCGGCAAAAGCCTGCATTGTGGCGTCAATCGCTGGATCACGTCTTGGATAGTTCGAACACCAGGCAGGTCGCGGTGCCATGGGCGTAGAGCGTACCGTCGGGCCCGAGGATTCGGGCTTCTGCGGTGGCCAACTGGCGGTCGCAATGGATGACGGTGCCAATGGTCCGAACACGCGGTGTTTTGGCCGGATGGATGGCCTTGACCAGGTTGATGCTTAGCTCGGCCGTGGTGTAGCCCCGGCCCAAAGCTAAGTCCAACAAGGTGGCGTACCAGTCACCATGGATAGTACCCATGGGGTCAAGGGGGGTCTACCTCGGGCTGTGTAGTGCAAGTAGTAAGCTAGAAGACTATGAGCACCTTCACCAAAGTAATTCTGTTCACCGACACCGATGGCCGTGCGAAGTTTCGCGAAGGTTCGGTGCCGTTAGACCAAGGAACCCCGCAATCCATGCTGTCGCAAGTATTTGAGTCTGGCGGCTACCAGTTGCGCACCAGTCCCGTCGGCTTTCGCAGCCAGTTTCACTGCACTGGTGCACCGCAATGGTGTTTCATCTTGGGTGGGCAAATGGAGATTGGTTTGCAGGGTGGCGTTTCGCGGGTCTTCAAGCCTGGCGAGCACTTCTATTCGACCGACTTGCTGCCCGAGGGCGCCACGTTTGACCCCGCTGTGCACGGGCATTGGAGCCGCCAGGTGGGAGATGCGCCACTGATCACGTTGTTTGTACGGGGCTGAGCACCGCGCAGCGACGCAGCGTGGCTCACACCGCCCGAGGAGTCTGGGTGGCAGAGCGCTCTGCCGCCCAGGCTCCGCGCTAGCCGCCCTGCATTTCACCCGACATCAGCGTCACCACGCCGGGTACACCGGCTTGCACATGACGAATCAAGGCATGCGCGATGTCTTTGGCTTTGATGGCACGGTAGTTGGCGGGTATGACGGGGCTCAGGCAACGCGCCAGTTTCAGGCCCAAACCTTCGCCCGCACGGCCCGCTTGGCCCAATGCTGCACGGTCGCCATCGATCAGCGACGGGCGCGCAATCACTAGGCTTTTGAAACCCATGCGCGCAAGTGACAGCTCCATCTCGCCTTTGATGCGGTTGTAGAAAACGGAAGAGTTGGAGTAGGCACCCATAGCGCTGATTACTCCTAATTTTGTAGCGCCTGACGCACGAGCGGCGAGGGCTACAGCCTCAACGGCCTTAAGATCTAAGGCGCGAAAGGCTTCTTTGCTGCCCGCTACCTTGATGGTAGTGCCCAGGGCAATGAAGCATTCACTGACCTTGGGCAGTTTGGGCAAAGCCGCAAAATCGACCACATGGTTGGTCAGCTTTGCGTGCTGGATGTCCAGCGGTCGGCGGCCCACACAATGAACCGCCGAAACCGTTTTATCGGCTAAAAGGTCCGCGAGGATTTCCCGACCCACCAGACCGGTTGCCCCCGCCACCAAAACCACCCGACCGTGAACCGCCGCCATTGCCGCCTCCGTTGCCTGAACCGCCGCGGTTTCCACCGCCGCCACCATAACCGCCACCACCACGGCGACCGCCGCGTTCGGACATCATATCGACACTGGTGCGCATGGGGTCAGGTTGGCCGCCTGGTGCGGAGCGGGGAGGGCGCTCGCCCATACCGCTGCCAAAGCCGCCTTCGTGGCTACGGGGTTGCGCGTCTCCCACGGGTGGGCGTCCACGGCCTTGACCACCGCCCCCGCCGCCAAAACCTTGAGGACCGCGTGCGCCTTGTGGGCGTGGCGCGTGGTGTTCTCCACCGCGTCCGCCCCCGCCTTGGCCGCCACCATTGCCACCGCCGTTTCCACGGGGGCCTTGTGCGCCACGGCCACCGCCGCCACCACCACCAGCATTGCCACGTCCTGCACCTTGACCGCCACCCTGGCCAGCCTTGTTTTCACGCACGCGCTGCAGCATTTCAGTGCGGGCCGTGCGGGCTGCGGCCTGCATCACATCGCGGCTAGGCGGCTTGCCTGCGCCACCCCAAATGGTTTGGCGGCCCATGGCGATGGGTTCGCCCACTTCGCCTGCCTCCGGGCCGAAGCCCTCAACCACTTTGACAGGAATCGTTTGTTTGGTAAAGCGCTCGATATCTTGCATGAAGCCTTCTTCATCCAGGCACACCAAGTTGACGGCCGCGCCGTCATTGCCGGCGCGGCCGGTGCGCCCGATGCGGTGCACGTAGTCTTCGCTGACATTGGGGATTTCGTAATTGACGACGTGTGGCAGGTCATCGATATCAATACCGCGGGCAGCAATGTCGGTGGCCACCAGCGCGCGCACATCACCACTCTTGAAGCCGCTAAGGGCTTGGGTACGCGCAGCCTGGCTCTTGTTTCCGTGCAAAGCCATGGCGGTGATACCATTTTTCTCCAAGAACTCGGCCACATTATTGGCGCCAAATTTGGTGCGGGTAAATACCAGCACTTGGCTCCAGTTGTGTTCTTGGATGATGTGGGCCAACAGGGCCTTCTTCTTCCCGCGTCCCACCGGATGAATCACCTGGGTGATCCGTTGCACCGTGGTGTTGCGGGGGGTTACCTGAACACTTTGGGGATTTTTGAGCAGGCTGGCGGCCAGTTCGCGGATTTCGTCGCTGAAAGTGGCCGAGAAGAGCAGGCTTTGCTTTTCTTTGGGCACCACTGCGAGGACCTTTTTCACATCGTGGATAAAGCCCATGTCCAGCATGCGGTCGGCTTCATCGAGCACCAGCATTTGCACCTGGCCCAGGTCCAGCATGCCTTGTTGCAACAAATCCAAAAGGCGTCCGGGCGTGGCGACCAGGATGTCTACGCCTTTTTTGAGTTTGGAGATCTGCGGGTTCATGCCCACGCCGCCAAAGATGACGGTGCTGCTCAGTTGCAGGTATTTTCCGTAGGTACGGATGGACTCTTCCACCTGTGCGGCCAACTCACGGGTGGGGGTTAGCACCAAGGCACGGATGCCGGTGCCACCAAATTTGTTTTGTGCACTGCGGGCCATTGAGAGGCGGTGCAAAACCGGCAGGGTGAACGCTGCGGTTTTTCCGGTGCCGGTCTGGGCGCCGCCCCGAAGATCGTGGCCTGCCAAGACCCGCGGGATGGCTCGTGCTTGAATGGCGGTGGGGGTTTCGTCGCCTTGCTCGCGCACGGCTTTAAGGATGGCCGGAGCCAAGTTCAATTCGTCGAAGTTCATTGGTAGGGCGCCCATCCTGGGCGCTTGGGATATCAGCCTGTCTGGGGGCCTTCGCCACCAGTCAGTCAAAGGCAGATAGATGCAAAAAAATGGACGAAGATTGTCGGTCTTGTCCCCAGCGGTGTGCTGGAATTGCGGGCAACTGACGCGCCGCAACTTGTGGATTATCGCATGAGACGGGCTTGCAGCGCCAAATTGTTGCAACGGTGTTCTGATTTGCCCGGTCGGGCGTTGTAGCTAAAAATGAATTTTGCGGTAACAATCGAAAACGCAGCCGCCTCTTTGTATGGCTGCCTTGCTGGGGGAATCATTCACCAATGAAAAAGTTCATGTTGCGGCGCGTTGGGATCCACAATGAACCCGGCAGCCAGAAACCGTCTTTACAAGAGTGTTTGGACATCGTATTGGGCCAAAGCGACACTCTGATGGAAGAGGTCCTGATGGGCCTGCAGGTTTCGCTTTCGCCAATGAAAAACAAGGCGCAGCGCCTTCAGCCTAATGGCGCTGCCAAAGCGGCCATTGAGAACCTGTGTGCCAATAAGGCTGCGGTCAAACAGTCTTTTGCCAACGCATTGCGCGCTGCAGTGTATGGCGGCGAAGCCTTGCGTAAGCATGAGCAGCCGCTGGTTCGTTTTGAAGATTTCCAATTTTTAGAAGAAGAGCAGATCGACGCCAACTTCGAGTTAGCGCTGACCCAGCAAGAGGTTTTGTTGGCCGTTGACGACGTACTGCCGCTAATCAACGGCATGATCAGCAGCATGATGGGGTGGGTCACGGTGCAGGGGCATTTGAACCCACTCAAGCCGGATTCATTTGTCTATGCGCTGCGCGAGTGCTTCGTGGAGCAGATCCCCAGCGAAGAGGTCCGCTCGACCTTGATGACGCCCGCCGCAGGCCTGTTGGGTGTTGCGCTGCGACAACTTTATAAAGAGGTTAGCGACTGGCTGCGTGCGCTCGGTGTTGAGCCGGTGGCTGCGGCCAACGCCGGCGGCGGCCATGGCGGCGCGAAAAAGCCCGATGAAAACCCCGTCACGCGGACCATGCTTACGCTGGACAAGTTGCGCCGCCTGCTGTCGGGTGATCTGGATCAATCGGTCTTATCGAGCAGCGGGGTGCTGGACTTTAGCCACACGGTTCCTGCCTCGTATGTGGCACTAGAAGACTTGCAGCTGATGGAGCCCATGATGAAGCGGCTGAGTAAACGCGCTTCGGATGCCATTCCCACTACGGCGGAGCAAAGCGGTGCAAGCGGGTCTAAGTTTGTCATGCGCGAGCAGACCAAGAGCAAAAAGCTAGGCCGCCAGTTGGGTGAAGAGGTGGTTCGTCTCATGTTGGAGAGCCTGATGCAAGACCGCCGCTTGATGCCGGGCGTGCGCAACAACCTGAAGGCCCTGGAGCCGGTTTTGCTGGCGCTGTCCCAGACCGACGCGCGGTTCTTTAGCGAACGCAAACACCCGGCCCGGCAATTTTTGGACAAAATCACCAGCCGCAGCTTGGCGTTCACGTCAGAGAACGAGCCCGGTTACGGGCGATTCCAAAAAATGTTTGACAACGCAGTGGGGGTTTTGGTTGGTGGTGAGGGGGATGCAGCCACATTTGCCCGTATTTTGCGCAAACTGGAAGAGGGCTGGTCCGTTGAAGAGCAAGAGCAGCGCCTACGTGCAGAAGAGACGGCGCGCGGTTTGATGCGTGCCGAACAGCGCAATTTGCTGGCGCAGCGTTTGGTCGAGGATTTTACCGAGCGCATGCAGGACAAGAAGATTCCGGAGATCGTGGTGAACTTCTTGCGTGGACCCTGGGCCCAAGTGGTGGCAGAGTCGCAGCTGTCTTGCACCGATGGCACGGTTGACGCCGATGGCTACATGGCCTTGGTGGATGATTTGATCTGGAGCGTGCAACTTAGGCTGGCGCGGCGCAACCGCGCACGTCTAGTAGAAATTGTGCCCAGCATGCTGGTGACCATGCGCCAAGGTTTGAACCTTATTTCCTATCCTGCCGAACGTATTCCCGTCTTTTTTGACGCCTTGATCACGTACCATGAAAAAGCCTTCGAAGGTGCGCGGCCGGTGCACCCAGTGGCACCCGGTGACGTTCCGCTGACTGAGGCTGCAGCGGAGCTCGAGGCATTTGAGGCCGATACGCCCGGGGTGGACCCTGACGCATTTTGGATGGGCGAAGACGAAGCCGCAGAGTCGGGCTTCCTGGCGGACGACGAGGTGTTACCAGAGATGCCAGACCACGACGAGGTTCCTAACCCGGTGGAGGAGCAGGCTTGGTCGGTCCAGAGCTTGAATACTGGCTCCTGGGTGGACCTGGCTTTGGGTGGTGTTTGGGTGCGCGCCCAGCTCACCTGGGCCAGTCCACACCGCACGCTGTTCATGTTTATTTCGGCCGGAGGGATGGCACACTCCATGTCCAAGCGGACCATGGACCGCCTGCGGGGCTTGGGCTTGATTCGGCTGGTATCGGACGGCCGGGTGATGGACAACGCGCTGGATGCGGTCGCCCAGGCGGCCTTGCGCAATGATGTTGGAAAAGCGTCGGGAGCAGGTTAATTTCAGGGCGTCCGGGGGAGGGCGCGGGCGCGGCAGTCGATAATGCGGTATTTACCAACCCCAAACCTGTATCGCAATGGCCCAATACGTATTCACGATGAACAAGGTCGGCAAAATCGTGCCGCCCAAGCGTCAGATTCTCAAAGACGTTTCTCTCAGTTTTTTTCCTGGCGCCAAGATTGGCGTGCTGGGTGTCAATGGCTCTGGCAAGTCCACCTTACTCAAGATCATGGCTGGCCTGGATACCGACATCCAAGGGGAAGCAACCCCGATGCCGGGCCTCAACATTGGCTACTTGCCCCAAGAGCCCAAACTCAATAACGAGCACACCGTTCGCGAGAGCGTCGAAGACGGCATGGGCGAAGTGTTTGCCGCCAAGGCCAAGCTTGAAGCCGTCTACACCGCTTATGGCGAGCCGGATGCCGACTTTGACGCCCTGGCGACCGAACAGGCCCGCCTGGAGGCCATCATTGCAACGGCCGGCACAGATTCCGAGCACCAGCTCGAGATTGCCGCAGACGCCCTGCGCCTGCCACCTTGGGACGCCAAGATCGGTGTATTGTCCGGCGGTGAAAAGCGCCGTGTAGCCCTCTGTCGCATGCTGTTGTCCAAACCCGATATGTTGTTGCTCGACGAGCCCACCAACCACCTGGACGCCGAATCGGTGGACTGGCTGGAGCAGTTTTTGCAACGTTACCCCGGCACTGTGGTTGCCATCACCCACGACCGCTACTTCCTAGACAACGCAGCCGAGTGGATTTTGGAATTGGACCGTGGCCATGGTATTCCCTGGAAGGGCAACTACAGTTCGTGGCTCGACCAAAAAGGCGAGCGCCTGGCCCAAGAGCAAAAGGGCGAAGAGGCCCGCGCCAAAGCTTTGAAGAAGGAGTTGGAGTGGTCGCGCCAAAACCCCAAGGCACGCCAAGCCAAGAGCAAGTCACGCCTTGCCCGCTTTGAGGAACTGTCGGACTTCGAATACCAAAAGCGGGTCGAAACCAACGAAATCTTTATTCCGGTGGCAGAGCGTTTGGGCACCCAGGTCATTGAGTTTCACAACGTGAGCAAGTCGTTTGGCGACCGGGTGTTGATTGACAACCTGAGCTTCACTGTTCCCGCAGGTGCCATCGTCGGCATCATTGGCCCCAACGGTGCCGGTAAATCGACCTTATTCAAACTGATTGCCGGCAAAGAAAAACCCGATAGTGGCGAAGTGG
>JBBRNS010000016.1:0-28787 GCA_038230175.1 Burkholderiales bacterium | reverse complement strand
CTGGGGTCATCTCTAAACCGGCCGACCCCGGTGTCTTGTTCAGCGACGTTTATTTGCCAAGAAATCTGGCCTAACTATGTGTCGAGTTCTGGTTGGTATTTTTATGGTGCTTCTTGCCGGCCTCGTGCAAGCCAGTGAACCGCTGACTATTGGCATCTTGGCATTTCGTGGTGAGGCAGAGACCTCAGCACAGTGGAAGCCTCTGGAAACCTATTTGAATGGTGCCGCGCCTGAATTCACTTTCACGGTCAAGGCGATGAGCTACCGGAAACTTGGCGAAGCGGTACGCCAGAGTCAAGTGGATTTGGTCATTGCACAACCCGCTATGTATGTGCGCCTGACACATGAGAATGGATTGTCTTCTCCGCTTGCAACGTTGCTGAATACTCACAACGGAAAACCTGTGCGCGTCTTCGGCGGCACTATTCTTGCCCGATCTGAGGATGCCGGAATCAACACCCTTATGGATCTGAACGGGAAAAGAGTCGCGGCTGTCTCGAAATCCTCATTTGCAGGGTACCAGGCTCAGACGCATGCGCTCCAGAAGCAGGGAGTTTCCCTTGCGGCGGTCGCCGAGATGGGAGAGTCGCAGGACCTGGCAATCGCAGCGTTGCTTGACGGTAGGGTTGATGCCGCCTTTGTGCGCTCTGGATTGATGGAAAGCCTGATAAGCGAAGGCAAGCTCGCGTTCACTCGAATAAAGGTAGTCAATGAGCAGGGATTTACAGGCTATCCGTTTGCCGTTTCCACCGCCCTCTATCCCGAGTGGCCCATGTTCGCATTGCCCCACGTGGCAGACAGCACCGTTGCGCGCGTTGCAGGGGCTGTACTGTCTTTGCCCCACGATGGAGCGGTAGCCCGTGAGATCGGAATCACCGGGTTTTCCGTGCCATCCGACTACGATTCGGTTCGCGAGGTTATGCGAAGCTTGAAGGTGGCGCCGTTTGACACTGAGAACCGAATTACCCTGGCGCAAGTCTGGCAACAATACCGAGCGATGTTGCTGTTGGCACTGTCCTCGGTCATGGCAATATCAATCTTTGCAGTGCGGGCCACATGGATAGGCCGCCGCTTCAAGGAACTAAACGAAACCTTGGAGGTTCGCATCACCAAACGCACCTCCGAGCTTTCGGCCCGCAATGACGAACTGGCTAAAACCGTCAAGGAACTCCATTTGACACGTGACGAACTTGTTGAATCCGCCAAGCTTGCGGCGTTAGGGTCCATGGTGGCAGGGATAGCCCACGAACTCAACACCCCCATTGGCAATGGTCTAACCGTCGCCAGCTCGCTAGAGGATTACACAAAAGAATTTCAAAAGGAGCTTGCCAAGGGACTCAGGCGTTCCACGTTGGACACGTATGTCGCGAATGCAGCGGATGCCGGCAGTATGCTGGTTAGCAGCCTTCACAAGGCGGCGACATTGATCAGCAGCTTCAAGCAAGTTGCAGTCGACCAGACCAGCTCACAGCGCCGCACTTTTCAAATATATGACACGCTCGAAGAGGTTGTCCTGATGCTCAGCCCCACGGTCAGCCGCTCGGGATGCACAGTCCGACTCATTGAACAAGACAGCGATATTGAATTTGACAGCTATCCAGGCCCCTTGGGGCAGGTCATCGCCAACCTGATCAACAACAGCATGTTTCACGGTTACGCGGAGCGTACTCCCGGTGAAATCCGAGTAGTTGTTTCTCGCGCCGGTCGGGATTTTGCCAAGGTGGAAGTTGCCGACGACGGTCATGGCATTTCAGAGACCCATCTTCCCCACGTCTTTGAGCCTTTCTTCACCACCCGTCTTGGCAAGGGTGGATCCGGCTTGGGTTTGAGCATTGCTCGCAACCTGGTGACTGGCACTCTAGGAGGAAAGCTGACCGTTAAAAGCACCTTGGGGCAAGGTGCGGCATTCACAGTGACAGTGCCTCTGATTGCGCCAGCGCCGGTAATCACTCACTTCGAAGAAGGCTGAACTTTGACCCCAGCGCAAAATGTGATTGCAACGTCACACTGTATTCGAAGC
Source organism: Burkholderiales bacterium (assembly GCA_038230175.1). Classification (GTDB taxonomy): domain Bacteria; phylum Pseudomonadota; class Gammaproteobacteria; order Burkholderiales; family Burkholderiaceae_C; genus Allorhodoferax. The sequence continues at coordinate 26,767 of JBBRNS010000016.1, read as the reverse complement.
ATAGAATCGCGAAATTTGTTACCTTCTGTGATTCAGTGGTAAATCAGCATGCAGCGCAGCACGATATTCAACCGTTGGCGGCTTCAATGAGGCGACGATTACCTTAAGATGCGCCGGAAGCCTGGTCGCTATGAGACCAATCACAACCATCGAGGCAATACATGTATTACATAGTTGAAACCGAGAAGTCATTCGACCAAGCGACAGCAGACCTTGACTCATCAGTTAAACGTCATGGCTTCGGGGTACTGCACATCCACGACTTGGGCAACACGCTTCGCAGCAAGGGCATTGCGTTTGACGAGCAGTGCAAGGTTTTTGAAGTCTGCAATCCGGGGCAAGCTGCAAAAGTTCTGTCAACGGATATGCGCCTCAACATGGCGCTGCCATGTCGTATCTCGGTGTATACGGAAAAAAGTAAAACGAAGATTGGCCTAATTAAGCCGGCGCAAATGCTTTCCGCGCTATCCCAGGATGAAGCGTTGTCGCAGGTCGCCAAAGAGGTTGAAGAAAAGACCATTCAGATGGTTGACGAGGCGAAATGAAAACGCGCAATCAGATTCACTAGTGTGCTGGCATATATGGGGATTGAGATGAACAAAAATTACCGTTTTGTAGCCGCGGTCATCGGACTTATCTGGACTCTTCAGGTAAACGCCCAAACCCCGACTACAGGATTGCCACAATCCGCAGTTTTTTCACCACCTCCCGAAGCCAGCATTCCAACCGGGCCGTTCGGAGCGGCAATAACGGAGGGCAAGAAGCTACTGACTGAAACGCATCAACGGCTTCCTCAGAACGTGGGGAACGGACTGAATTGCACCAACTGTCATCTCACGGGCGGAACCACGCCGGGTGCGTCACCGTGGGTGGGCATTTGGGGGGTATTTCCGGAATATCGCTCTCGTAGCGGAAAGCTCATATCACTGCAGGAACGAATCAATGATTGCTTTGAGCGGTCCATGAATGGCAAGCCCCTGGCCAGCAGCTCACTAGAAATGAACAACATCTTGGCCTACATGCGGTGGCTGTCTACGGGCGTACCCACGGGAGTCAATGTCAAAGGCAGAGGTTTTGGTCCACTGAACCAGGCGTTAGTTCCGGACCCGGCCAACGGCAAGCGGGTGTATGCGGACAAATGTTCCAGTTGCCACGGCGCAGAGGGGTTGGGCGTTCAGGCAGGGGGTAGCTATGCCATTCCTCCATTGTGGGGCAAGGATTCGTTTAATGATGGTGCTGGCATGGCACGAACGTATACCGCCGCCGCATTTGTTAAGCACAATATGCCGCTTGGACAGGGTGGCACGTTGAGTGACCAAGATGCCGTCGATGTCGCGGAGTTTTTTACCCACCAGAGTCGACCTGTGTACGCCGCCAAGAGCCTAGATTGGCCAAATGGTGGCAAGCCGAAAGACGCGCGCAATTGACTTGCGCGCATTTCGATCCGCCACCATTTTTAGAAATCAATCCGAGTAACGACGTCGAGTCTAGAAGGGTCGACAATTGCGTTCGACAACGAACTGCACCGCGTCAATGCGCGGTCAGCATGGAACCCGGCGAAGACCTCCCAGTCCAATTAGCTATAGCGCCGTGGCGGCGAATGCGAATGCAAACTTTTGGATAGTTGGCAATTAAGTAGTGCAAGTACAGGCCTTTTAATCCACAATGTGCCGTCCATTCCACGGGTTCTTTGTATGCGATTCAATTCAAAAATCGTTGTTTTTGCAGTGGTGCCTGCGGTGCTGTTCATTGTTGGTCTAACGACCAGCATCAGTTCGCTCATTAGTACACGCTCGTCATTCGACGATTACCTTAAGTCTGAGCTAGAAGTTGAGCGCGGATTGTCTGAAATGTATGCCCAGGGACTTCAGATGGGCCAAGCGCTCAGAAACGTCGTTCTGGACCCCGCTAACCCCAAAGCCTTAGTTAACTTCAAGAGCGCCCAAACTTTGTACGAAACAGCGTACTCCCATACGTTGGAGGTTGCAGTAGATGGTGACCAAACGAACGCATTGAAAGCGCTGGCTCCTTTACGTGCCGCACAAGCAGTCGCTCAGGAAAAAGTTTTGACACTTGTCGCAACCAGCGAACAAGCGATTGAAGTTCTAAATAAGGAAGAAACTCCGGCATGGAGATCACTTCGAACTGATCTATTAAAGCTCCGGGAAGGCGCAATAAAAGCAAGTGCACAAGTGCATGAAAAAGTTGACAAAGCGGCGAGCACTGCAATTGTGCTTTCCGTGACTATGGCCGCTTGCGCGTTGTTGGTCGCGATTGCGCTCAACACCATGCTACTGAGTACGGTTCGCAAAGAACTTGGCGGTGATCCTGAGGATGCGCGTCACGCTCTTGAAAGCATCTCCCAAGGCAACCTCAACTCGTCAATCAAAAACAATGGCGATGATCTCAGTTTGATGGGTGTTCTAAACCAAATGCAAATCGCTCTCCAGACGCTGGTTGGTGGTGTCCGAAGAGGGTCAGAAAGCGTTGCAAACGCCAGTGTCGAAATTGCCCAGGGTAACAATGACCTATCCGCTCGAACTGAACAGCAGGCAAGCGCACTGGAAGAGACGGCTGCATCAATGGAGGAATTAAGCGCAACGGTCAATCAAAACGCCGACTCTGCCCGACAGGCGAATCAACTTGCGCTGAGTGCGTCATCGGTGGCGGTTCAAGGTGGCGTAGTGGTGAACCAGGTCATTGAGACCATGAAGGGCATCAACGAGTCGTCCCGCAAAATATCCGACATCATCAGCGTCATTGACGGTATCGCCTTTCAGACCAACATTTTGGCGCTGAATGCGGCGGTGGAAGCGGCTCGCGCGGGCGAACAAGGCCGTGGATTTGCCGTGGTGGCCAGTGAGGTGCGCACATTGGCTGGTCGTTCTGCGGAAGCCGCCAAAGAAATTAAAGCCCTGATTGGTGCCAGCGTGGAGCGTGTGGAGCACGGATCAGCGTTGGTTGACCGAGCTGGCACCACTATGACTGAGGTAGTGGACAGCATCAAGCGCGTGACCGACATCATGGGTGAGATCAGCGCAGCCAGCAACGAACAGGCCTTAGGCGTAGCCCAGGTCGGTGAGGCCGTGACACAAATGGACCAGACCACGCAACAAAACGCGGCCCTTGTGGAAGAAATGGCCGCAGCTACCAGCAGCCTCAAAGGCCAGGCACGGGAACTGGTGCAAATGGTGGCGGTTTTCAAAGTCGACGCTAACGATGGAATGCCGATACGCCAACCACAGAAAGCACCAGCATCGTCGCAGCGCCTCACCGCGCCCACTACTGCTGCTGCAGCTCCGCGTCTGGCAGCCAGGGGCCCATCCAAATCAGCCGCATCACGACCTACATTGGCCAGACCAGCATCTCCCGCCCCCAAACAAAAAACAATGACCAAAACGCCCCGCCCAGGTGGTGACGACGATTGGGAGACATTTTGAGAATCGTTCGTTACCTTTGATTCTCATTACTAAATCCCCACTCTATTCACTACTTCAACGGGTGGCAGACGACATCGCGTTGCTTCCTGTGTCCGCAGTGCAGTTAGTTGGAGCACAGATTGCGATGCAACATGACTTGTCCCCATCGCTCAGCACATTCATCATGTAAAGGCTGTCCCTTCGGACGCATATGAGAGTGGTGCTGCCAGATGCAGAAACCCTGATGCATATGCGGAGTTTTCCAGCATACAGCGATAAACAGTTAGCATGACTTGAAATTAAAATTCAGCAAGCTTTTTTAAGCCCATAGCGTTGGATGAGAACTTGTCTGTTTCGGAAGCATTTGTGTCTCGACTTTTGAATCGGATGTCAGACCTTGCCATCCACCACTTTATTCAACGCGACGATGACATACTAGCCTTCCTAGAATACTCGCATCTGCCAGTATTACGGCATACCCCGCACCCTCAGTTGTATTTGGGTGAGTTGAGTCTGACAGAAATCGAACAATGTACCCCTGCGGTACTGGAGCAGCGATAGGACGTTCTATTTTCCTCAATCGTGGTGTGGCTGCTTTCCTCGTTTGGCTACGTCGGCTGTCATAGCAAGACGGCCCCTAAAATACTGAGAATGAACGACCGCTATCGGGTAATGAAAATTGATAGGTGCATGTCTCGTTTTGGTACGTTGCTGACTTCCACGGCAAAACCGGGAGCCCCCGCTTTTTGCAAGTACAAGGCGGTTGACTGTTGCGGCGGTCAGCAGAGCAGCGGCAGGCAAGCCGCCTTGCAGCGAGTCACACTACGCTACATTTTTGATAGCTGCTTGCGCAAGTGATCCGAGGGCAGACAGGCGTTTTGCCATACAAAGTACGGCCTGATCTTTGCTCAAAACCAAGCAGCGATGGGCCACAGCCAGGTCGATAAACTGCTGGTCATCCGGGTCTTTGCAGGTCACCGGCGCCTTGGCCGCTGTCTCGACGATTTGGGCCTGCGTGTCAAACTGGGCCAGCACGTCGGCCGCCAGTATTTGGTGGTAGGCCAGTCGCTTGACAATTTTTGGGTAGGCCAGCACGCGCGCTAGCTCGACGCGCATGGGTACGGTCGCAATCCACTGCAAACGCCCCGCTTGCAAAGCCTGGAGCAAGGGCGCAGTGGCTGGGTCTTTGAACACCCAGGTATCGAGCACGATGTTGGTGTCTAAAACGACAGGGCTGCGCGCTTGTGGGTCCGCCATCAAACCACCGGTTTCTTGTCGCGCGCGGCGCCCTTAACCATGTCGAACTTGAACATGCGGCACTCGATGGGGCCGTTCCACATGGGCACCCGGCGTGACTCTTTGAGGCGCATCTTGGATGGAAGCTTGAGATCAGGCGTCAGAATCCAGCCGGTCCAACCCGAGAAGTTTTTCTTCCAGTGCGTGGCGAGCTGGCTGAAAAATTCGCCGCCGTCTTCGGTGATGGCCTGCTCGCGTGCACCAAACTGACCCTCAAAATCCGGCGTGGCCTCGCTACCCTGCTGCCCACGCCGGGGCGCGCCAGAGCGGGTGGCGGCGGCACCACTGACACCGCCCACAGCAATACGTTCACCATAGGGTGGGTTGAGCAGCAACACACCAGGGATGTCGGTGGGTGGCATCCGCTGCAATGCGTCGCCACCGCGAAACTCCACCACGTCGGCCACGCCCGCGCGTTCGGCATTGCGCTGGGCAAAGTCGACCATGCGATGTGATACATCGCTGCCATAAATAAGGGCTTTTTGACCCGCAGCCGGCTTGACCACTGCGTCAGAAGCTTCTGTTTTGATAGCAGACCAGACGTGCGCCTGGAACGGCAAATATTTCTCAAACGCAAAGTGGCGCAGGCTACCGGGTGCAATGTTGCAGGCCACCTGGGCCGCTTCAATGGCGATGGTGCCGCTGCCGCAGCAGGGGTCATACAGCGGGAGCAGGTCGTCGTCACCATCGGCCCAACCGCTGGCGGCAATCATCGCGGCAGCCAGGGTTTCTTTGAGCGGTGCGTCGCCCTTGTCTTCGCGCCAGCCGCGTTTGAACAGCGGCTCACCCGAGGTGTCGATGTAAAGCGAGCAGGTGTCGGTGGTCAGGTGGGCGTAGATGCGCACATCGGGCCACTGGGTGTTGACGTCGGGGCGCACGCCGTGGGCCTTGTCGCGAAAGCGGTCGCACACCGCGTCTTTGATTTTGAGGGCTGCAAAGTTCAGGCTGGTTAGCGGGCTGTGCTGGGCGGTTACCTCCACCTTAATGCTTTGCTTGGGGGTGAACCAGACCTCCCACGCCACCTCGGCAGCCGCCTTGTACAGGTCTTGCTCATTGCGGTAGTCGGTGTAGGACAGCTGTACCAGCACGCGCTGGGCCAAACGGCTGTGCAGGTTAAGCAGCATGGCGTCGCGCCACGAGGCCCGCACCATGACGCCACCGCGGCGGGTGAGCAGGTCTTGGCCCTGAAGGCCGGTGAGACCATGCACCTCGTGGGCCAGCAGGTCTTCTACGCCAGCGGCGCAGGGGAGAAAAATTTGAAGTTGGTTCACTAGAGTGCTTTTCTAAGCGATGCGGGCGCAATCTTGAGCCCCTCGCGGTACTTGGCCACGGTGCGGCGGGCGCATTCGATGCCCTGCTCTTTGAGCATTTCGGAAATGGTGTTGTCGGAGAGCGGCTTTTTATCGCTCTCTGCGCTGATAAATTGTTTGATGAGGGCACGCACTGCGGTGCTTGAGGCATTGCCGCCGGACTCAGTCCCCAGCCCCGAACCAAAGAAATACTTTAGCTCAAAGGTGCCAAAGGGCGTGGCCATGTATTTGGCAGTGGTGACGCGGCTGATGGTGGACTCGTGCAGGCCCAACTCATCCGCAATTTCGCGTAACACCAGAGGGCGCATGGCCATCTCGCCATGGGTGAAAAAACTCTTTTGGCGCTCTACGATGGCCGTGCTGACCCGCAGAATGGTGTCAAACCGCTGCTGGATGTTTTTGATAAACCAGCGCGCCTCTTGCAAGCGCTGCTGCAGCCCGGCATAACTGCCCGCGTCTTTGCCACCGCGGTGGTTGCGCAGCACGTTGGCGTAAATGTCGTGCACACGCAGCTTGGGCATGACCTCGGGGTTGAGCATGACCCGAAACGTGGGGTTGACACCCGCGCGGGTTTTGGCGGCGGCCAGCACCAGCACGTCGGGCACCACCACGTTGCGCTCTACATCGATGAAGCGCCGACCGGGCTTGGGTTCTAGGCGTGCGATAAAAGCAATGGCTTCGCGCACCTGGGCATCGGCGCCCGCACAACGCTGCACCAGGGTTTTGACATCGCGGCGGGCCAACAGGTCCAACGGCTGGGCGCAGATGCGCGCGGCCAGCTCCAGCAGGGCAATCCGTTCGGCGGTGGCGCCGTCGTCCACGGCGATCTGCGACAGACTGCGCAGTTGCAGGCGCAGGCATTCGCCCAGGTCCCGTGCGCCAACGCCCACCGGCTCTAGGCTGTGCAATAGGCCCAGCGCCACGGTGAAGCGGTGCACCAGTTCCCCAAGCTGCTCGGCATCGTCACCGGCCAGGCTGCGCGCCAGTTCGTCTAGCGGGTCTTCCAGGTAGCCGTCATCGTTGAGCGACTCGATCAAAAACCGCAGCGCGCAAGCGTCGGTCTCGCCCAGGCGCAGGCTCAGCGCTTGGCGGTGCAGATAGGACTGCAGCGACTCTTGGGCGCGGGCCAGCTCGGTGGCGTCGGCATCGTCGGTGTCGGGCAGGTTGTTGGCCTTGGCTTTGGCGTCGGTGCCCCATTCGCCGTCGTCGGGCACCATTTCGGTGGTGCCGTCGCCATCCCAGCTGGTGGCATCGTCGGCCGACAATGGTGTGGATTCATCATCATTTGCGCTACTAGCCCCCGAGGAATCTGCGTACTCAGCTACAGAATTAGTAGCACGATCCATCTCGCGCTCGCCCTCGCTGACGGGGGTGTCGGACTGGGCCAGGCCAAAGTCCTCGCGCACGGCATCGTCTTGGCTCAGCTCCAAAAACGGGTTTTCGTCCAGCATCTGCTCCACCTCTTGGCTCAACTCCAGGGTGGAGAGCTGCAACAGGCGAATGGATTGCTGCAACTGGGGCGTGAGCGCCAGGTGCTGGGAGACGCGAAGGGATAGACCTTGCTTCATCTACATCTTGAAATGCTCGCCGAGATACACGCGGCGCACTTCGGCGTTGTTCACGATCTCGGAGGGTGTGCCCTCGGCCAGCACGGTGCCGTCGCTGATGATGTAGGCGTGGTCGCAAATGCCCAGGGTTTCGCGCACGTTGTGGTCGGTGATCAGCACACCGATGCCACGGCTTTTGAGGAAGTTGATGATGCGCTGGATCTCTATCACCGCAATCGGGTCGATACCGGCAAAAGGCTCGTCCAGCAAAATAAAACGCGGGCTGGTGGCCAGCGCGCGGGCAATCTCCACCCGGCGTCGCTCACCGCCGGACAGAGCCAAGGCGGGCGATTCGCGCAAATGGTCGACCCGCAGGTCGTGCAGCAAGGCGCTCAGGCGTTTTTCAATCTCGGCGTTTTTAAGGGGTTTACCCGCTTTGTCGCGCTGCAGTTCCAGCACCGCACGCACGTTTTCTTGCACGTTGAGCTTGCGAAAGATCGAGGCCTCTTGCGGCAGGTAACCCAGCCCCAAACGCGCCCGGCGGTGGATGGGCATGTGCTCAATACTTTGGCCATCAATGCTGATGTCACCGGCACTGGCATGCAACAAGCCCACGATGATGTAGAACGAGGTGGTCTTGCCCGCGCCGTTAGGCCCCAGCAGGCCTACGACCTCCCCGGTGCTCACCGCCAGGGACACGTCTTTCACCACCTGCCGGCGCCCATAGGATTTTTGCAGGTGGCGCACTTCTAAGCGCCCGATGGGAGAAGCGACCTTGCTGCCTTTCAGCGCGCGCTCAGGCGCAGTACCGACGGCGCTCACTCGGGCACACTCCCCAACGCGGGTGACGGCCGCAGGGCCGGCGAGGCCGCACCCGGCGCGGCAACCGGCGCAGTGGCGTCGGGCTTGGGTATCAGCATGACCCGCACCCGCCCGCCGGGCGCGCCACCAGCGGTCTTGGGCGTGTTGGCAGGGCTGCCGTCGACGCTGAAGGTGTCGGCAAAGTTGTCGTAAACAATCAGGGCGCCGCGAATCTCATCGGCCAGCGCAGCCCCGCGATAGCGGCGCATCTGCGCTTTGGCAATGAACTTGACCCGGTCGGATCGGCCATCGTAGTCAATGGTCTCACCCTCGCCTTCGATGAACTCATCCACCGCTTCGCGCTTTTGGCGAAAAAAAGCAGGCTCAGCCGCGCTACCCGTCACCACCGCAAACTGGTAGCCATCGGGGTCTTGGCGCACTTCCAGCCGTTCGCCGCGAACAAGGATGGTGCCCTTGGTAAGCACCACATGGCCAGTAAAGATGCTGATTTGCTTAACGTCGTCATAGCGCAGCGCATCGGACTCAATGTTCATCGGCTTGCTGCGGTCCGCCTTCTCAGCCCAGGCGGCAGGGACGAACCCCACCAGAACTGGCAGCAATAACAGGGGCAAAAGGATTTTTTTCATAAAGGCACGAAACTTGCTCAAGGGCACTCTGATGGATTGTACTGAGACCCGCGCCTGCAGCACTCTTTTTAACGATTTATCGGCAGTTTGGGGGCAGATTGGGTACTGATGGGCGATTTGACACCGCCAAGGCCACGGCTGCACACTACCCGCACACCAAGAAGTGGCACATTCGATTAGCCTATTCACTCTAACCAATCGTGAAAATTTCGGTTTCAATGTAATTAGCATTGCGCAAGTGGGTAGTAAGTAGGTATTCCGCCATCCTTTGAACGCCGCTGCGCCTAGCACCCAACGCCCGCCCCGCGCCGGCCAACTCAACCACGAGGTACTACGCCATGACCCTTAACGCACACACACTCCCCCCCTCCACCCCGGCGGAGGACACCAAGCCCAAAATCGCCCCTACGATCGAGCCGAAGCTGGCGCAACTGCTGGCGTTCACCCAAAAGAACCAAACCAGCCTCACGCCCAAAGATATCAACGCAAACCTCACCAGCGTGCTGCAAAGTTATGACGCGCTGACCGCCGCCTATGCCGACAACAGCCGGCGTGTGGACGCCGAGCTGGCCCACCTGCGCCAATTTGGCGGAGAGGTCTCCGGCCTGCTGCGCCAAGTCCACGCTGATGTAGACCAGCACTACGGCCAACTCAACGCCCTAGACGCCAAGACCCAATCGCGCATGCAGTTGGTTCACAACACGCTGGAAGGCCAGCTCAGCGATGCCCAGCACCAATGGAACAACAACCTGGCCAGCCTCAAAAATCTGTTCAAAACCGACGTCAGCACCCTAGACGCCCGGCTGGTGACGCTGCGCGGCCTGCTGGAAGAGCAAGACCGCATCATTCAAGAACAAATGGCCCGCCTGGACCAGTTTGGCGTGGCGCAAGAATTGCTCGATACCGCCACCCGCGGCAACCGCAACCGGATTGAGACCGTGCGCGAGTTGGCCGAGAGCCAGCATGCCGTTGCAAAAGCCCAGATTCAAGGCCTGCGGGCCCTGCAGCGCGAGTACTACGCTGAGTTTCAGTTTGTGCAGAGTACGGTTACCGATCTGAAAACAGAAACGCGGCGCCTGGACCAGGCGGTGCACCGCGTGTCCGACCGGCTTGACGGCCACAGCCGCGACACCCGGCGCCATTTCCAATGGATCCACGGCGCGATACTGGCCACGCTGGTGTTGACCGCTGCCGGGTTTGCGCTTTTCAAGTGGTCTCCCGCGTTTACCCCCACCAGCACCACCGCAGCCTTGGCGAATGTGAACCAGCAATTGGGTGACCTGCATACAAAGGTGGACGGCTTGGAGCCCCTCAAGGCGGCTGCTGTGGTGCAACAAAACCAGATGGGCCAAATGGCGGGCCAGGTTGCCAAATTGGAAAATCAGCTGAGCAGCCAAGTCGCCGAGTTGGAAAGCCAACTCAACAGCTTGGGCAATGCCGTGCAAAACCTGCGCGCTGGCCAAACAGCGGCCACGCTGCGCAGCAACGGAGGCTTGCCCACCCATGATGGCGCATGGTTGCTGCAACAAAACCCCAACGCCTTTACCGTGCACTTGCTGGGTGCACCAGACCCGTCGACCATGGCGCGCCTGATTGCAGGTTATGGAAAAAAATTGGGCGAGAACGGCCTGGCGTATGCGGTGACCCAGCGCGACCAACGCGACCGCTACAACCTGTTTTACGGGGTTTTTGACACCGCCGAACAGGCCCGCATCGCGATGGATGGGCTGCCTGCCGAGTTGCGCGCCAATAAGCCTTGGGTACGTCAAATGCGCTCGGTGCACAAAGCCCTGCGCTAAATGGGGGTTGCCGCGCCTTGCTTGACTTAGCGAATCGCGTATTGTTTTTCGAGGTAATCGATGATGCGGCGCGACTCGAACAGGGACACCCCCGTGTTCGGGTCTTCTAGGTAGGGCACCTGCACCCGCCCCAATTGGGCCAGTACTTTTTCACGGCGCCCACCCGGCAGCGGCCGGTACGGCCCGGGTTTGATGCGCTGAACCGCGGGGCCCATGTCGGCAAACTGTTCTTTGCCGATGTTGTGCACCACGTACGGCAACTCCAACTCGGTCAGGCGTTCGCGCACCAGGCGGGAATACGGGCTGGACTCAAAGCTCCACAACACAAGCAATTGGGCCGGCTGCTTAGACCGGCGCCGCGTCAAGCCGCGCATGGCCCGCATGGCGGAGCTCAGGCCACCCCACAATGGGCGAAAGGAACTGGGCTGGTAGTAGCGCGGCGTGGGCCGGTCGCCGTAGGTGCGAAACAGGTAGTCAATGATGTCCGCCGACTCGTAAATTACCGTGTCGGTATTGCGGTCTACCAACAAAGGAAATTGGCGCTTGCCGCCTAAACGTTGGGCCTCGGCCCTGAACCGCCGGCCGCCTTTGGGGCAGGGGTAGATTTCGGCATCGAGCCCTAGGGCGGTCAAGGCTTCGCGCACACTGCGGCAATAGGGGCAACCCTCCAAGTCGTACAGTTTCAAGCGCAAGGGTGGCAAAACGGCCGCTTTGACGACGCTGGTGCCGCGCCAGGCCGACAGGGTCGAAGCCGCAACCGAACCAACCACGCTGGCGTTGTGCAATAGGTTCAAGGGCATCCGCTAGGTCTCCAAGGCCGAAACGTGGAATGCTAACCCAACGCCGAATCCCCTATGGGATATGGACATATGTTGGAAAGTGCTTGCTCGCTGGTGTTTCGCTAGAGTCCACCACGCGGGCTATTTTTGGCCCGGTCATCCATCTCGCCCAGCATCGCAGCCAACGAGTTGGTTTGCTCGCGCAGTTCACGCAATGCGGTGGCTTGGGTTTGCTGGAGCTGGGTGGTCAGCTTCTCAAATTCAGCAAGCATGGACATTTTGAGCTCGGTAAACCGCGAGGCCTCAGCCTGGTCCGCCAAAGTGCGCTGCCCTTGCAGCTCTTTTTGGTGGCGCCGGCTTTCCATCAGAATCTGGCCTTGCCAAACGGCCATGTAGCCGACAAACACCAGCAACAGAAGAACGGTCAAGCCAAGTAACACCATGCCCAGCGGCGCTTCAAAACCAATGACCCCCAAAGAGATGGTGGTGGGGGCCGTAATAGCCGCCCAATTCAGCACCACAAACGCAGTGACCAATGCGATTGACAAGATTGCCATTAGGAAACGGTTGCGCATAAGTGTCCTTTCGATGGGTGCTGGCGGTAGCTAAGGGCAGTGTACTGGCATCGGCGCAAAACCACCACTTACAATCCCCGGCGCACCTGCTGGGCACTGGAGTCCAAGCCTGCAACTTGAGCGGCCCAAGCCATTGATGCACACTTGCGTGCAACCAACTTGAATGACTTGGATTACCGATGATGCCCGCAACACGCAGCCACGCCGCAACAATCACCCTGCCTTTAGAAAGGCAACTCCCAAACAGGGCACTGTGCACCTTTTTCCTGGCGCTAGCAGCATGCCTGATCGCCCTGCCAGTTCTGGCGAAAACCCCCAAGCCAGAAACACCACCCGCGAAGGTGGCTGCATCCATGCCAGCGACCGCCTCTGTAGAAGGTTTGCAGCGGGAAATTGCCGACCTGCGCGGCTTGCTTGATGGCCAACTTCCGGCGGAAACTGCTTTGTCGGCACTGTTCGAGATAGACCTCAATAACCCTGATGCCGTCGCCGCCCGTGTGCAAGCGCTGCGAGACCGCCTCGCCACGGAGTCCAAATTGGCAGCCGCTGATGGGGCCGACATTGCGACCCTTCGTCACGTCCGAGACAGCTTGCGCCTGGCGTTTTTAAAGCTGCCAACCCCACGTCGAGAAACCCTGCTGGAGCAAGACCGCTTGAAGCGCAAAAGCGAAGCTCTGGCCGCCGAACAGGAGCGCTCTGTAGCAGCATTGGCGTCCAGCGAAGAAGCGCGCAATATGGCATTGACAGCGGCCAGCTTAGCTGCCGATGACACCGCACGCATGTTGGCCACTGAAGAGGCTCGCCTGCTGACGCACATGAGCGAGTTATCGTCCCTGCGCCAGGACTGGGTGCAACGCAAGCAGCTGCAACTGGAGAAATACCGGGTGCTGCTGGTGCACTTTGGCAACAACAGCACAGACACCACGCAAACGGCGGCCCAGGCGGACTTGCGCTACAACGATATCCGGATAGCCCTGGGCCAATTGCGTAAGGAGGCCGACGAGACACTGGCCGAACTTTCGGCCCGCACTGCAGTGATGCAACTGGGAGCGGGAATGGTGATTGACGCCCAAACGGCGTTGGCTCGCCCCGAAGAGGTCGACCGCGTGCGTACCTTGCGCATCCAAATTGCTAACGAAGAAAAGTCGCTTAGCGCGCGCGAAGCAGCCGTGCGCTACGGCGCCGCCGAAGATGTGATGAATGCACTGCGCACCTTGCAAGCCCAGCGGGTTGCATTGCTGCCCAAGCTCAGCGCGCAGCGCCGGTCTGATGTCACTGGCATTTCCGGGGACGGGCTTGAGCGTGTACTGGGCGAGGTGGCCCATGTGCGCCTGATGGCCCGCTGGTATCCGGTGCAGCGCTTGCACGACGTGACGGACCTGGCGCAGCTGATGCGCAAGAGCTTCAATGTAGGCGGCTTGGGAACCGCCTTTTTTTGGATCGTGATTTTGGCGGTGGGACTGACCATCATGCCCGCCCGGGTGCGCACTTGGGTGGTGAAGCTGCGCAGCAGCGTTACCCCGCTGATTCCATCCCTAGCCTTGCGGCGCTTGGCCAACAGCGCGCTGCAAACCATCGCCCGCGTTTCGGGCGAGCTGATCTTGCTGCTCGGGGTCTACCTGTGCTTTGACCAAATTCTGGTCGCCCATCTTGGCCAGCCTGAATTGGTCGCGTTACGCAGCCTGGCCTACGCGTTTGCTTGGTACCGGTTGGTATTGGCCGTGATTCACCGGGTGCTGCTGACGGCGGTGTCTCGCTACCAGCTAGTAGAGCCGTCGCTCAACGCCAAGATCTTTCGCTCATTGCGTATGGTGGCGCGCTTGGCACTGTGGTTTGTGATGTACCTAACACTGGCCCAGGCCATGCTGGGCCGCGGCGCGCTGTACGGCATCGCGCGGGAAATTGCGGTGTTTGGCGCCGTCTTGGTGGGCTGGCTGTTGATACGCGCATGGCGCACCGAGGTCACCAGCGCTTATCTTTCCATATTTCCCGAAGGTCGGCTGGCCGATCAGGTGCGCGCGACCCAAGAAAACAGCCATGGCTTATTGATCGTACTGGCAGCCTTTGTGTTTGTTGCCGCGCGCGGGATGTGGGTATGGCTGCGCGACAGCGCACTCCGGTTTGAACAAACCCGCAAAGCATTGGCGTACCTTTTTCGCCGCCAGCTTGAGCGCAAGGCTAAGAACCAGTCGGCACTACCCGACCCCAACCTGCTCCCAGAGGCGTTGCAACAAGCCCTGACCGAGGAAGCGGTGACGGGTCCGCTGGGTATTGATGTCTACCCTGAGCTCAATGCAGTAAGCGCAATCGCCCTGGATTTGCCGAATGGAAAACCCGGCGCTCTCGTCGCCCTGTCTGGCGAACGGGGTTCGGGAAAGACCACCTGGCTGCTGGCTTTGCAAGCGCGGCTGGTGGACAAGACGCCATGCACTTTGCACACCATCGCACACCGGGACCCCACCGTGGCGGGTGTATGTGCGGTCTTGTGTGACGCGCTCCAGCTAGAACCCACGCGCGACCCGGACGTATTGATTGGTCAGCTAACCCAACTGTCCCCACAGGTAGTGCTGCTGGATTTGGTACAAAACACGTTTTTACGCGATGTCGGTGGCCTGGCGGGGCACCAAGCACTGGTGCGTATCGCCCAAGCCACTACAGACCATATTGTGTGGGTACTCACCTATGCAAACTGGCCTTTTGAATTCGTACAACGCACCCAACCCGATCAGGATTTATACGACCGCGTGGTGATGCTCAAGGCGTGGTCAGAGTCCCAGATCAGCGAACTGCTCGACACTCGGATGACGCAGGCCGGATTCACGGTTGATTATGAAAAGCTTTTTTCAGAGCCAAGCTTGCCCAAGCACGTGATGGTGAATGGTCACACTGATACCACCGAGTTAGAGCGCAGCGCAGACCGTTACCACCGCTTGGTGTGGGACTACGCCGACGGCAACCCCCGCATTGCCTTGCACTTCTTCCGACTGTCGCTGGCTTTTGTGGGAGAAAAACATGTGGACGTGCGCCTGTTCCCCATGCCTCTGGTTGACGAACTGGAGCCGTTTGAAACCCACACCTGGTTCACCCTCGCGTGCTTGGTCCAACACGAGAATTTGACCGTCGAAGAGGCTGTGCGTTCCCTGCGATTTTCGACCCAAGATTGCGAACGCGCACTGGTTCTGCTGCAGCGCCACGGCTTTTTGAACAGCCACGAGGGGCGCTACCGGGTAGAGAGCCACTGGTCACGCGCCGTACTGCGCTTCTTGCAGCGAAAAAAATTGCTGGCTGTTTAACCGCGCCCCTTTTTGCACGCACACTGATTTACTTGAGGAGCGATTCCCATGGATGATCCAACACAAATTCTGCAATTTATTCGGCCCGGTGGCGTACCCACGGCCATCCTCATTTTTTCCGTCGCGTGGCTTATCGTGCAGCTGCTGCGCAAAGGCAGCGAGAAGCTGGGGGACCGCATGGTTGACCGCCGACTGGCGATCAGCCAAGTGATCACCATTTTCCGGTTTATGGTCTACATTGGCGCCTCAGCAGCGGTTGTGGCGGCCGTATTTGCGCTGAACAAAGAAATGCTGATTGCCTTGGGCGGCACGATTGCGGTCACCCTGGGTTTTGCGTTAAAAGACCTGGTCGCGTCCATCATTGCCGGCATCACACTGCTAATCGACAAGCCTTTTCAGGTGGGTGACCGCGTCACCTTCAATGGCTTTTACGGTGAGATTGTCTCGATCGGTTTGCGCTCGGTGCGCCTAGTGACGTTGGACGACAACATGGTCACCATCCCGAACAACAAGTTCCTCAACGACATTGTGTCCAGCGGCAATGCCGGCGAACTCAATATGCTGATCCAGCAGGATTTCTACATCGGCATCGACCAAGACTTACCCACGGCCAAACGTATTGCCAGCGAAGCATTGATGGCCTGCCCCTATGCTTACCTGAATAAGCCCTGGGCGGTGCTGGTCAACGAGGTGGTGCACGAGCAGCACTTTGCCCTGCGTATCCGAACCAAGGTCTACGTCATGGATTTGCGCCATGAAAAGCGGCTTGAAACCGACATCACCGAACGCATCGTTCTGGGCTTTGCCGCTGCAGGTATCCAACGGCCCAGCATCCGTTACGCATCAGCCCCGCCATTTGCACCGGCACATGAACCCAACACTAAAGTGGAAACAACGACCACCAAGGCCTGACTGGCCCCTATTATGGCGATGCGCTGGCGTCGGTCTTGTGGTAGGGCAACTTCGCCCCGCAGTGCATGCAGTAGCGGGCGTCGGTCAAATGTCCTTCGGTCAGGCACTCATGGCAGGTTCGGGTGGTGGGCACCCCGTGGCGAATGCCCGCCGTCATTTCGGCGGTGACAATGCCGGTGGGAACAGCCAAGGTTCCCCAGCCCAAAAGCATGACCAAGGACGCGACAAAACGGCCCAGATCGGTATGGGGCGTGATGTCGCCAAAACCCACCGTGGTCATGGTGGTAATGGCCCAGTAGACCCCGATGGGAATGCTGGTAAAGCCGTTGGCAGGGCCCTCTATGACGTACATCAAGGTGCCGATAACCAGCACAATCATGGACACCGCCGCCAAGAACACCAACACCTTGCGGCCACTGTTGCGCAATGCGCGGCTCAATGCTTGGTATTCGGCCACATAGGCCGTGAGTTTGAAAATCCGAAAAACCCGCAACAAGCGCAGCACCCGGACGTCGATCAACACCTGCACCTCTGGCACAAACAGGGCCAAATAGGTCGGCAGCAAAGCCATCAGGTCAATCACCCCAAAAAAACTCAGCACATAGCGCATGGGGTGGCGCACGCAAACCAGGCGCGCAATGTATTCGGCGGTAAACGCCAACGTAAACATCCACTCCAACACCTTTAGCGCAGTAGGTCGCTCACCATCGACCCAGTAGACACTGGTAACCACGACCAAGGCAATACTCGCCAGAATAACGGCGATCAGCAACTGATCGAATCGCCGCCCGGCTCGCGTATCGGCCTCAAAGATGATCGTATAAAGTGTGAGCCGCCAGCCTTTCAAAGGTTTGCCAAGTTCAGTTTCGGCTGAGTCGTTTGCGAGAACCGCCATCGTTTGCCTATTGCGCCGCGCCGCGGGTCATTCCGGGCTAGGCTGGGCGCGCATGAGCCCCACCGTCAGAATGAACGTGGTTGCCAGCACGGTCAGCATTAACGCCCCATCGGGGAAGTTATCAACCCGCAAGGGTGCAGGAATGGAGAGGTACAACAAAATCGTGATCAGGCCACGCGGCGCAAACCAGAACAGCGTGCTGGTGTCGCGGTCATACAGCACCGTCAGCAAAACCTTGCGCGACAGAAGAACCACACCGATGATCACCGCCATCACAATCCAGGCCTCGTATACCGCCAGCGACTCAAGCGCCGTGGCATAGCCCAAGAGCAAAAAGAAGAAAGTCCGCGCCACAAAGGTGATTTCTACCGTCAACTGCTTGAACGCCACAATTTCAACGTAAAGGCTTTTGGTCATGACCTTGGCAAGGCGCGGGACGTTCGCTAACAAGTGCGCGTTGTTGAGCGTCAGGCCCACCGCCACCACACTCACCAAGGGTGCCAAGTGCACCAGCTTGCTGGCCGAATACACCATCACCAAACCAAAAATCATGGGCACAAAACGCACATGCGACTCAATGCGGGTCAGTAGCACCAGAATGAGCAGCGCCGCCAGGGCACCAATCACCGCCGACACGGAGATGCCCACCAACACATCCACCAAGGCACCAGCGACGCCATTGCCCGTATTCAACAAAGCGTAAAACAACAGGACGCCCACGATGTCGGACATGGCACTCTCGTACACCACCGTTTCGCGGTCGTCCTTGAGCAAGGATTGCGCCGCCGGAATGGCCACTGCGCTGCTGATAACCGCAAACGGAATGGCCAGCAGCCACGCGCGGTGCCAGTCGGCACCCAAGCCGTAATGGACGGCCGTGGCAATCAGCCCGCCGCAGGCACCAATGCCCAGCACCGCCATCGCACCCGCGCGCACGATCAGTCCACGCGCTTCTGCGGTCAGATGCAGCTCTAGCGCCCCCTCCAAAACAATCAGCACCAACCCCAGGGTGCCCACAATGGGCAACACCATGTCCACAAATTCAATCTTCAGACCGAACAAGTCCATGGCAATACGCACACCCATGCCGCTGGCGATCAGCATCACCACGCTGGGAACGCGAACGCGCCGACCCAAGATGTCGAAAACATAGGACAGCAGCACCACACTGCTCAGAGCCAAGAGAATCCAGTCGAGATTGATCATTCAATAGGGCCATCGCCCATGGGCGCAGCCTGGTTAACACTAAAGGACAACTATACCGTGGCAGTGTGACTAGTTGACCGGGCCCTGGCCAGGGTCAAAAAGGTGATAACGGTTCTTACCAGCCTGCTTGGCTTGGTACATCGCTTGGTCGGCCTGGCGCATCAGTTGGTCAATCTCCGCCGCGTCTTGCGGGTAGAGCGTCACCCCGATGCTGACCGACACCTGCAACATGGCGCCATCCACACTGACTGCGCTGCTGGCGGCCGCCAGCAGGCGCGCCAGCACCGGCTCGCACACCTGGGGGTGGTCCAAGTCACCCAGCACGGCCACAAATTCATCACCGCCAATGCGGGCCAGCGTGTCGCCGTCGCGCAAAGCCTCTTGCATGCGCTGGGCCACAGCGATCAACAGCTCATCCCCCACGGTGTGCCCATGGGTGTCGTTCACCGCCTTAAAGCCGTCCAAATCCAGGTACACCACCGCCAACGACTGGCCACGGCGCTGGCTTTGCGCCATGGCCTGGCGCAAACGGTCGGTCAACAGCACGCGGTTGGGTAGATTGGTCAGCGCGTCGTGGTGGGCGATGTGTTCAAGCCGTTTTTGGTGCTCTTTGAGGTTGGTGACATCGGTAAACAACGCAACAAAGTTTTGGACACTGCCAGTGGCGTCTTTAACGGCGCTGATCGTGCTCAATTGGGCATAGGCACTGCCGTCTTTGCGGCGGTTCCATAACTCACCGGACCAGTGGCCCACGCTTGCCAGCCTGTGCCACATGGCGCCATAGAACTCTGAATCATGGCGCCCTGACTGCAGAATGCGCGGATTCTCGCCCAGCACCTCCGCTCGGCTATAGCCGGTGATGTGTGTGAAGGTGTCGTTGACATCAATCATGGTGCCCGATGCGTCGGTGATGATGATGCCCTCGCGCGCATGGGTAAACACGCTGGCTGCCAGCTGCAAACGGGCGTGGTCCGCAGTCTTCTCAATAGCCAAAGCACACAGGCGTGCTTCGTCTGCCAGCATTTGTAAATCCTCTGGCGTAGGAATGGCCGGACGGCGCCGATACAGACTAAAGGTGCCCAGCACAGCCCCCACGGACGACACAATCGGCTGGGACCAACTGGCCCCCAGCGACGCACGACGCGCCAGGTCCGCCATGTCGACCCAACTGGGGTGGCTGGCAATGTCGGGCACGATCACCGGCTCTTCTCCAGGCTCAAAGGTGCCACACGGACCAATGCCTTTGTCAGCGCCCAATTGAACGATGGCGTTGACAAAAAACTCGGGCAACCCGGGTGCGGCCCCCAGATAGAGCCGGTTGCTGTCATGGTCCAACAACACAATGCAGCACCGCATGGACGGGTTTGCCAGCTGCACATCGCGGGCAATGGCGTCGAGCACACGGTACAAAGGCGCTTTGGCAGCAATCAGTTGCAACACGCGGTTATGGTGTCGATCGCGCAACTGCGCTTGCTTGCGGTCTGCAATGTCAGCTTGCGTACCCGCCATACGCAAGGGCTTGCCATCGGGCGACCACTGGACCACCCGACCCCGGTTAAGTACCCAGGTCCACTCACCACTTTTGTGGCGCATGCGTACATCGCACTTGTAATAAAGCGCTTCGCGTAAAAAGCACTGCCCAACCATGGTGCTGGAGGCTGCCAGGTCTTCTGGATGGATGCGGTCCATCCAGCGCTCAATGGTCAAGGGGCCCAATTCATTGAGTGTGAAGCCCAGCATCTCAGCCCAGCGCGCGTTGACCACAATATCGCCACTGGACACATTCCACTCCCAGGTCCCTACATTGGTGCCCCAGATGATTTCCGAGATGTGGTTGCTCTGCGCAAGGTGGCGCTGGCGGCTCTGCCGAATCAGGCTGTTCTGCCAAACCAGCCAGCCGCCCCCGCCGGCCAAGACCAGGGTCAGCCCCCCCAAAACGGCGGCAATCAGGGCGGCGTACTGTTCCCACAGGTCGCGCACGTTGAACGTGGCGGGGGTGTCGTAGGGTGGCATGTGCAGTCGGCGCAGCAAGGCGTCCACACGGCTGTAGTCGGCCCCAATGGTGAAGCCGTGGATCTGCGCCGCCAGAGCGGCCGGATGGTCGGGCGGCAGTGACAGCAGCGCCACCGCCAAGTGGCGCGCCAAGCGGGCATCCACCCCCGGCATCAACGCCACCGGCCAGTCCGGGTAGAGCTGGGTGGAGGTCAGCCACGGGAAGCCGGCCGGACTTTGACCGTGGATGAGCTTGATGTGCTTCAAATCCAGCGCGCCCTCACTCACCATCGCCTCCAAAATACCGGTGCGCACAAAGCCTACATCGGCTTGGCCCGCTAGCACGGCCTCAACCACCCGGTCTTGGGGCATGCCAGTAATAAACAACTGCTCAGGCTTCGGCAATGCAAGCCCGGCATCCAGCAGCTCCACCGCCTGCATTTGGTAGCCACCCAGAAATCCAGTGCTGCTCACCGCAATGCGCTGGTCCGCAAGGTCGGCCAGGCCTTGTATGGCGGTTTTGTCCGCCCGGGTGAACACCACGCCACCAAAAGCCGACAGCTCAGAATCTTGATAAAAGGTGACCTGGGTGGCCAAAGGAACCGACAGCTGGTGCACACGCTGCAGTGCAATAAAGTGCCCCGGCGTGGTGAACACCACATCGACTGCGTGCGCAGCCACGGCGGCATCGAGCTCCGGCAGGTCGTAGGTGGTTAGCACCACGGGGCGCGCCAAGGCCGCTTCGAGGTAGCTGGCCAAGGGCTGCCACTGGGCAATCGCCTGTGCTTTGGGGCGATAGGCCAGCACACCCACGCGCAGGGCCGCCTGAGCCCAGGCGGGGACTGCGGCCGCGATTAGCAGCGCACTCAAAAGGACGAATAGCAGTCGCTTCATGGAGGAATGGATGGTTTTGGCAGGTTTCCCGACCTGCTAAGGCAAGTTACGAGCACAAACCGCGCCAACTGCACCAGCGGCGCCCCAGCGATGCAGACAGCGGCCAATCCAGCCGATTGTCTGCGCTTTATGGCTGAAAAGTGGGCTGGATCAAGTCAATGCGCTGTGGCCGTGCAAACGGGCCATCACGCGCTGGGGCAAGCTGTTGTGCACAAAAAGTGTGCGCAATTCGGGCAGACTGAGGTAGAGGCCGTCATCCGACGGTTTACCCATCACCTGCAGCAGCACCGGCCACTCGCCGTCCATCAGCGCGCGGTCCACCAGGCGCCGCGCTCCGGCGGCGCGCGCAAAATTGGCGTCCATCATGGTTTTGAGCTGATCGGCGCCTAGGCCTCGCTCGGCGTGGCCAGTGGTGTCAACCCTGTCCACCGCGAAGGTGTCCAAACGGTCGAGCTGGGCCATGTCCACTTTGCCATGCCCATCCAAAATGCCCGAACCGGCCCCCTGCTTGTCCAGTGGGCCACCACGCAATTGGTCCGCTGCGAAGCCGTCGCTGAAGTTTTGGAGCAGCTGCGTGGGTCCTAGGCCGTTGGCAAACAGCGCAATCACATAGGTCGCAATGCCCGCTGCCTGCCCGGTCAGCACCGAGCCGCCACGGGCGGCCGCCACCACGTCTTTGACGTGTGCCAGTGGCTCTTGGTGGCCGTTGATATCGCCACTAGCCACCACAGCGCGCAAGAACGGACATGGGTTATTGGGCGATACCGGATCGGGGTTGCTCTTGGCTTTTCCCTTGGCGTTAGGCTTGGCTTTTGCCTTGGCGTCTGTCTGAGTGGTCGAAGTTGGATGGCGCATGCAAGTGTCCTGGTGCGGGGCAATGTCAAGACATGCGCCCGGGTCGTAGTAAAGCAGACAACTCTAGCAGGCTATGCCAGTCAACCCGCCCGCACCCGCCCCCCATCCAATCGGTCCCACTCAATGCCCACCCGCCAACAGCGTCGCGTTGCCCCCTGCTGCCGTGGTGTTGACAGTGACCGTCTGCTCGGCACAAAAGCGGACCAGGTAATGCGGCCCGCCCGCCTTGGGGCCGGTGCCACTCAACCCCTCGCCACCAAAGGGCTGCACACCCACCACCGCGCCGATCATGTTGCGGTTGATGTAGACGTTGCCAGCATGGGACTGGGCAGCCAAGGCTTGGGCTCGGGAGTCGATGCGGGTCTGGATACCGCAGGTCAGGCCGTAGCCCAGCGCGTTGACCTGGGCGACCACATCGGCCGGGTCACCGCGCCAGCGCACCACTTGCAGCACCGGGCCAAAGATTTCTGCCTGCACGTCGGCAATGCGGGCCACTTCAAAGGCGTGTGGGGCGATTAGATTGGGGATACCAGTTGCTATTGATTTAGTAGCTGCTTGCGCACGGTATTCGAGGGCTAGAAGCACTTTTGACGTTGATTTCAGCCGCTGAATGTGGCGCTGAATGGTGTCAAACGCCTCGGCATCAATCACCGGGCCCACATCGGTGGCCAAGTCGGCGGTGTTGCCCACCACCAGCTCAAGCGCCGCGCCTTGCAGCATGGCGATCACCGCGTCGGCAATGCCCTCATGCACACACAACAGCCGTAAGGCCGAGCAGCGCTGGCCGGCGGAGCGAAACGCGCTTTGCACCACCGCGTCCACCACCTGCTCGGGCAGCGCGCTGCTGTCGACCACCATGGCGTTGATGCCCCCGGTCTCGGCGATCAGCGGCACGATGGGCCCGTCTTTGGCGGCCAAGGCACGGTTAATGGTTTTGGCGACCTGGGTGGAGCCTGTGAACACGACGCCTGCCACACCCGGCAGTGCTACCAGGGCAGCACCCACGGTTTCACCCGGACCGTGCAGCAGTTGCAGCGCGCCAGTGGGCACGCCCGCCGCGTGCAACAGGGCCACCGCCGCTTGGGCGACGCCTGGGGTTTGCTCCGCCGGTTTGGCCAGAACGGTGTTGCCCGTGGCCAGCGCCGCGGCCACCTGCCCGACAAAAATCGCCAGCGGAAAGTTCCATGGGCTGATACACACCCACACGCCCCGGCCTTTGAGCTGCAGGGTGTTGGTCTCGCCGGTCACACCCCAACCGGTAGGCGACGGAGCCGCGCCGCCATGCACTTGCGGCATGCTGTACTGGGAAACGCCATGCAACTGCGGCATCGCTTGGGGCTGCATGATGCGCTGGGCTTCGTCGGCGTAGTAGCGCAAAAAGTCCACCGCCTCACGCACCTCGCTCACCGCGTCGCCCCAGGTCTTGTGGGCCTCTTTGACCAGCATGGCGCAGAACTGCGGCATCTGCGTTTGCAGCGCGTCAGCGGCGCGGCGCAGGATGGCGGCGCGCTCGGCCACATTCACTTTGCTCCACTTTTGATAGCTGCTTGCGCAGGTTTCTAGAGGGCTAGAGGCCAATTTGGCATCAAATTCTGGCACCACCGGCACGGGGGTGTTATTCAGCGCCGCTAGCAGCGGATCGCAGTGTTCGGGCACGGTCAGGTCCAACCCGGTGCTGTTTTTACGGGCCCCCACAATGCAACCGACGCCGCCAGCCCCGCTGCCAAACAGGTCAGCGGGCAGCGGCAAGCTGGGCTGGGGCTCTAGCCGCAGCGGGGAGATGAGCAGGTCTTGCATGCCCACCGACTCGTCCGCCAACTGGTGCACAAACGAGGAGTTGGCGCCGTTTTCCAGCAGGCGGCGCACCAGATAGGCCAGCAGGTCGCGGTGGGCGCCCACCGGGGCGTAGACGCGGCAGGCCACCAGCGGGTTCTTCAATACCTCGCGGTAGACGCCCTCGCCCATGCCATGTAGGCGCTGTAGTTCGAAGCGGGGTTCTCTGGAAAATTGTGGCCCCCACGCTACGCCGCTACGCGGGTCGCCGCCCCCCGCGGGGGCGAAATTCCCTCGGGGCGGCCCGTCGGGAAATTGTGGCTCCAGAGTGTGGGCGGCAGCACGTTCTACTGCGTGTCCCCCGCCCGCTGCGCGGTCTCCTCCTTGACCTTCGTAGAACGCACTGCCACCCACACTCTTCCCAGTTCCATACCCAGCGTCTAGGCCCTGCGCCTGGGCGGCGGTGTGCTCCACGGAGGTCAAGGAGGAGCCCGCATCGCGGGCGGGGGACACGCAGTGGAGTGCGCCGCCGCCCAGGCGCAGGGCCGGGTTAAAAGCCAAACGCGGGTCCACACTCACTGGTTTCGAAGCCCTTTGCAAAATCGCCGCAATGGTCGCCGCGTTGTGGGTGGCGAACTGGGGGTAGATGGCGTCGGGCGCATCCAAGAGCGCGCGGGCGCAGGCCAGGTAGGAAATGTCGGTGTGGTGCTTGTGGGTAAACACCGGGTAGTGCGGCAAACCCAGCTCTTGGGCACGTTTGATCTCGGCATCCCAATACGCGCCTTTGACCAAGCGGCACATCAAGCGCACTTGGTAGCGCCGCGCCAGCGCGATGACATGCTCCACCAACTCCAGCGCGCGGGTCTGGTAGGCCTGCATGGCCAGCCCCAGCCCCTGCCACTGCGGGCAGTGCTGGGCCACTTGGGCGATGAGGGCCTCTAGCACGTCTAGCGTCAACTCCAGGCGGTCCACCTCTTCGGCGTCGATGGTGAGGTTGATGTTGGCCGTTGCCGCCTTCTGGCACAGACCCCATACGCGGGGCAACAGCTCGGCCATGACGCGCTGGCCTTGCGCGTCTTCAAAGCGCGGATGCAGCGCGCTGAGCTTGATAGAAATGCCGTCGTTTTCCTCGATAGCCCTCGTAAAACTTGCGTGAGCAGCTATGGAATCAATAGCACTGGTGTAGCTCTGCAGGTAACGCAGCGCGTCGTCTTCGGTGCGGGCGCCCTCGCCCAGCATGTCATAGGAATATCGGAGCCCCCCTCCTCCACCCTTTCGCGCTTTTTGCTGCGCCTTGCGCGCCGCATCGGCCTGGGCTTGTGCCTCGGCCATGGTCTGGCCCAGCACAAATTGGCGCCCCAGCAGCTGCACCGCCCGCAAGGTAGCGGCCACCACGGTGCGCGCGCCCAGCTTGCCCATGAGGCCCGGCTCGGCGGGTTCCGCGCCTTTGGCGCTTTCGGGCAAAAAATGTTTGGACAGCGAAATGGCCGCGCTGGACAGGCGGGCCAGCACCTTGTCGCCCGCACCGTCAAAGTCGGCGCGGCCTAGCTGGTCGGCGGTGAGGGCGATGGCGGTCTCGGCGTCGGGCACGCGCAAAAGCGCCTCGGCCAAGCGCATCAGGGCCAAGCCTTCGGCGCTGGAGATGGGGTATTCCTTGAGCAGGCTCTCCATGGCCCAAAACGGCGGCGGGTTGTCGCGCACCGCCTGCACCCAGGGGACAGCCACCCGGGCCGCGGCGGCCCAATCTAGCGCATGGGCCAGGCCGCCCAGGCACGCGGAGACGGTCTGGGCTTCGGGCCGGTAAGGGTTAGGCAGGCGCTGGGCGTTGGACATGGCGGGCTCCTTGGGGGCGGGCGCAGGCATTGAGAAGTGCGTGACTGCGCGATGTTCATCCTCTTGCGCATCTATTTTTCACTTAAATGGCTGACATGGGTAGTGAATAATTTTGTGATGTGCGTGGCGTTGGTGGTTGTAGCGCTTCCGCCCTGGAGGCGAGAAGTAGCGCAGTGGCACCCGGCAGGTTGGACAATCGCCGATTCACTGCCAAGCGAATATTTCACTTGCAACATCGCGTTTATCCCAATTGCGCGCACCAAATAGGTGCAAGACACTGGTCTACAACATCTCCTTTATGCCCGTTCCAAATTAAATGCCAATGGAACTTTTGGGGGTAGACGGTTTCAATTCGTTCGATTATCAAAGGGAGAAATTCGTGGGATTTTTAAGCAATTTGAAGATCGGTGCCCGATTGGGCATTGCATTTGCCTCAATCAGCATTGTGTTTCTGGCTGTTGGCGTGACCTCCTTAAACGCCACCTCAAAACTGGCCGAAGCGGAGGAATGGAACACCCATACTTACGAGGTGCTTGGCCTTGCCGAAGGCATGCTTACCAGCATGATCAATATGGAAACCGGTTCGCGTGGTTTCCAAGTTTCAGGTGAGGACAAATTCTTGGAGCCATGGAACAATGGCATTCAGACCTTTGACAAAGTTTGGACAGAGGCCAAACACCAAACCTCCGACAACCCTACCCAGCAAAAGCGTCTGGACGACATAAAAAGCAAGAATGTCGAATTTACCGAGGCCGTCAAATCCATGATCCAGCTCCGTCGGGACGTGACGGACGGTAAAAAAAGGCGATGTCCCGCTCGTAGTTGAAGGTTGAGGTTGGTGGTTGGACCCGTCAGGGCCTACAGAATGTGGGTTCTGACTTCAACAACCGCAAGCCAAGAAAGCCCAACCACCGTGAAACAGTCTATCGCCAAACTCCCTG